>JBDGPU010000068.1:0-35149 GCA_042219525.1 Halopenitus sp. | reverse complement strand
GGCGCGCGCGAGCAACGCGTGCGAGGGAGGGCGGGGCGCGCCGCGGCGGTGTCTTCGTGAGCAGCGAGGGACCTCCGGTCCCTCGGGCAGCCGGCGCGCTTCCAGCGGCCGGCGACGAAGCGAACGGAGGGACGGAAGTCGCAGCCCGGCAGCGCAGCGCAGCGAGCAGCCCGGACCGTCTTCCGAGGCGGAGAGCGCGGATATGTCGCGTCGCGAGAAATCGAAGATTTCTCGGAGCCCAAAAATCTCCGATTTTTGAGGAGAGCGACCGCGAGCGGCCGAGGGCTTTCTGGGTGTTTGCGTTGCTGTCGAGTGGAGCAGCGTCTGCACCTAGCAGTAGTTGGTGACACGGTTTCTTTATTCAGAAACGTCTATTACGGGAAGACCGCATATATCGTCGGCATTCTGAGATGATACTTTTCCCAGAAGGCACTTGTTACTGTGAATAAAGTTGTTCTCGGATGCCACCCTCCCGCTACACACGACGTTCGGCCCTTCGTCTTGGAGGCCTTGGTCTATTGAGCAGCATCTCCGGTTGTGTGGCCTCAAACGATAGTAGATCACTCTCTCCAACAACCGCGGAGAACACAGCAGCGTCGCAATCTTCAACTGAAACGCTGGCAGTAGGGGAAACGGCCTCTATTGGGGAAGGAAGCGTAACGATACACTCGGTCCAGGCGCAACGCGCGATCGAGGTCCTCGACAGTTCTGGAGTTCATACAAAGGTCGTGCGGCCTTCTGGACGACAATTTGCTGTTATCCGGGGAACGATTTCAGACCCGCTTTCTTACCAGCAGGCGCGCAATAACCTTGTTCTACAACTTGACGGAGAACAGATCCTGATCGGTGACTACCATTTCTCCTCAAACCGATTCGAGGGGTTTGGTTTTCCATTCGCTGTACCATTGGATACACAGGTAGAGCAGGCTGCTATTCTATGGAAGGACAGCGAGACGAGGAAAGCAAAGTGGAATCTCAGTTCCTCATTCATCAATTGTCTGAACAACCCGCCTCGATTTGAAGTTCAGTCATTTACTGTTCCAGAACGGGTAGCGCCGGAGGAAGAAATTCCGGCAAGGATAGCAGTTGCGAATACCGGTAAAAGAGGGGGAACATTTCTTGCGAAACTTGGGGTAGGAGGTATGTCCGGCCTTGGGACCGTACGATTTTTCGTACCGAACGATAAGTCCGTATCTCATCGAGAACCGGTCGGTTTTGGGGCCAACACTGACCAAGTCAGAGTTATCCTTGATTGGGGTTCACGACGATTAGAGCGTACAGTCAGTATTCAGGAGTAATCTCCGCTTGGTCGATAGCGTTATTTCCTGAATTGACCGATTCGGGAGATTCATTTTCGTCATCAATACTGAATAACGAAATTGTATTCCCAGCTACTGCGAATCAACTATCTTCGAGGCAGAAGCGGCCGAGGACTTTCGAGGAGTTTGCGGTGCTGGCAAGCGCAGCAGCGTCTCCTCATTTAAATACTGTTTATAAGCAAGAGCGGTAGCGCGCCCATTGACCGCGGTTTACGCGCAAGCAGAAACCGATCGACCTCAAAACGAGTGCATCCAAGCAAAAAGAACGAGCAAAAACGAAACCCCGCGACGAAGTCAGTGACTACCGATCCTCAGCACTCGGACCAGCCACAGGACTCGCACGTCTTGCAGCCTTCCGAGTAGTAGAGGTTCATGCCGCCACACTCCGGACACTCGGGGGCCTCGCCGGCCGCGATGAGGTCCTGGACGTTGCTCTGCTGGTCGTCGCCGGTCGGTTCACCCGGGCTCGGGCCCGCGGCGGGCTCCGCGTCGACGGCCGCGCCGCCGTCGGTCTGGCGACCGGGTGCGGCGTCGGCCTCGGCGTCGGGGTTCTCGACTTCGTCCAGCTGCTGCTGCTGGGGAATGCCCTTGTCGACCTCGTCGTCGAGGTAGCGGCGCAGGGCCGTGCCGATGGCGTCCGGGATGGACTGGATCTGCTCGCCCTTGTCCCAGGCGACCTTCGGGCTGCGGGTGCCCTGCAGCTCGTCGACGATCTCCTCGGGGTCGACGCCGGAGCGGAGCGCGGTCGAGATGACCTTCGCGAGCGCCTCGGTGAAGGAGTTCGTGTACCCACCGGAGTGGCCGATGTTCGCGAAGAGCTCGAACGGCTGGCCGGCCTCGCCCTCGTTGATCGTGATGTAGAGCTTGCCGTAGCCAGTCTCGATGCGCTGGGTGACGCCGTTCAGCGAGTCCGGACGCGGGCGCGTCTCGGTGTAGTCGACGTTCGGCTGCTCGGTCGCTTCGAGCAGGTCCGAGATCTCCTCGTCGATCTGCGCCTGCACGTCCTCGTTTTCGAGGAACGCCTCGACGCCGCCGAAGACCTCGTTGATCTGGTCGACGATGGTCTCCGCGGCCTCGCTCTCGTCCGCGAACTCGGCGTTCTTCGCACGAGTCGTCAGGACCTGCTTCGAGCGCGTGCCGTCGCGGTAGACGGTGACGCCCTTGCCGCCGTTGTCGTAGATGTAGCGGTACACTTCCTCCATGTCCTCGGGCGTCGCCGAGTTCGGGAAGTTGCAGGTCTTCGAGATGGCGGAGTCGACGCCCTCCTGGCAGGCGGTCTGGACCGCCGCGTGCTCCTTGCCGGAGAGGTCGCCGGTGACGACAAACAGCTCGCCGATGGCCTCCGGAACCGTCGTGAGCCCGTCGACGCCGTCGAACTCGTTGGCGGCCATCTGCTCCTGGGCCTCCTTCTTGACGGCGTCGACGTCGACGTCGTTGGCCTCCAGCGTGCGGAGGAAGTAGTCGTCGAACTCGACCAGCATCTCGTCGCCCTGGACGTCGTCGGAGACGTTCTTGTAGAAGGCGACGTTGTAGATCGGCTCACAGCCGCCGGTCGTGTTACCGATCATCGACGTCGTCCCCGTCGGAGCGATGGTCGTCGTGTTGTGGTTCCGGATCGGGTAGCCCTCTTCCCACTCTTGAGGGTCCTCGCCCGTGTGGTGCTCGAACCAGTCGGGGTACTGCGTCGGGTTCGCGTACTTGGAGTCGTCCCAGTCGTTGAACGTCCCGCGCTCCTGCGCGAGCTCGTGGGAGGCCTCCTTCGACTGGTGGTTGATGTGGGTCATCAGCTGCCGCGCGATCTCGTTACCGGCGTCGGATCCGTAGCGGACACCGAGCTGGACGTACAGCTGCGCGAGGCCCATGACGCCGAGGCCGATCTTCCGCATGTCGCGGACCTTCTGCTCGATCTCGTCGACCGGGAAGTCGGACATCGTGACGACGTTCTCGAGGAAGCGGGTGCCGTACGCGATCCGGTCGTCGAACTCGTCGAAGTCGATGGCGTTCTCGAGGTACGCCGCGACCGCTTCCTCCTGCGAGTCGTACTCGTCGCCGTGTTCGTCCGACCAGACGCGCCAGTCGGGCGCGTCGAGGTCGGCCAGCGTCGAGAGGTTGATGTGGCCGAGGTTACAGGCCTCGTACTCCTCCAGCGGCTGTTCGCCGCAGGGGTTCGTCGCGAGGATGCGGTGCTCGGGGTGCTCCTCGACGTCGAAGGAGTGCTTCTTGTTGACGCGTTCGAGGTAGATGACGCCCGGCTCGCCGTTCTCGTGGGCGCCCTCGATCATGTCGTCCCACAGCTCCTGTGCGGGGATGGAGAGCTCCTCGCCGACCTCGACGTAGTCGCCGAGCCCGAACATGTCGTAGAGTTCCTTCGTCTCCTCGGTGGCGATGTGGGCCTCACCCGTGCGCGGGTTCGTGAAGGTGAACTCCTCGTCGTTGTACAGCGCCTCCATGAAGTCGTCGGTGACGCCGACCGAGATGTTGAAGTTCGAGAGGTGGCCCTCGACGGCGTTCCGGAGGTGCTTGGGGACGCGCCCCTCGTCGTCGATGAGCTCACGGGCCTCCTCGAGCGCGTCCTTGAAGGAGTTGTGCGTGAAGTCGTCGGGGTCGTTCAGGCGTAGCGAGTGAGCCAGCGAGACGTCCTTGTTCTTCGCGTGGATGAACTGGATGACGTCCGGGTGCGAGACGCGCATGACGCCCATCTGGGCGCCGCGGCGCGCGCCACCCTGCGCGATCGTCTCGCACATCTGGTCGAACGTCCGCATGAAGGTGATCGGGCCGGAGGCGATGCCGCCGGTCGAGCCGACGGAGTCGCCGTACGGCCGGAGCTTCCAGAAGGCGTACCCCATGCCACCGCCGGACTGGAAGACCTCGGCGGCCTCCTTGGCGGTCTGGTGGATGTTCGTGATGTCGTCCTCGGGGGAGTCGACGAAACACGCGGAGAGCTGCTGGAGCTCGTCGCCCGCGTTCATGATCGTCGGCGAGTTCGGCATGAACGAGAGGTTCTCCATCCCCTCGCGGAACTGGTCGGCGACGTCCTCGACGTGGGCCCGGACCTCGTCGTCGAGTTCGGGGACGATGGTGTCGTACGCGAACTTGTTGACGTTCTGTGCGGTCAGCGTCGTCTCCACGTCGTCGTCGACGGACGTGCCCGTGCCGAAGACCTCCTCGGCGAGTTCGTCGCGACGCGGGTGGTCGGGTTTGAGCTGGTCCGGCGTGACCGTGACCTCGACGTCCTGCTTCTCGGCCTCGAAGACGGCCTCCGCGAGCGCGATGTTCTTCGCGACGCGGACGAACAGCTCCTCCTGGCTCTCGATGGTGTCGCCGTTGGCGTCCTTCCGGAGGTAGCGCGCGGGGAGGATGTTGTGGTACGCGTTGTCCGTCAGGCGCTCGGCCATCGAGTCGCCCTCAGTTCGTTTGATCGGTCGTTCCAGCTCGTCGGCCGTGAGGTTCGTCCCGCTCATTGCGCGGGCCGCCCTCCGTATTGTACTGTAGTCATCTATCGTGGTCTCGTCATGGTTCAGTGTAGCCCTTTAGCGTTCCGTTCCCGGTCCAATAGGCGGGGATCTGTTCGATAGCTTAGTATCGATTTTGTGGTGCGCGACACTCCGCGCTCGTACACTCAACTAATGGGAGTGGAGCGTACAAAAGGGTGCCCCCACCGGAGTGAAAGTGAAATTGGAACAGCATAAATCAGGCGACAGCGACCTGATATACAGTCGAACCGAGGGGTCGTTCCAACGGCGACCGTGCAAGGTGTGGCCATGGTACCGAACCAGAAATGCTAGACGATCGTGGATAGATCGCCCCAGCTGAAAAGTACACCTATCAGATCTCAATGATAGTCGGGTATCCTCGCGAAATCCGCGGGTAGCGGCGCCCACAAACTTATGCCGTGGCTGTACAATTGGCTGGATATGCTTACCGAACTGCCGGCGGTACTCCTCCAGCCGGGCGTCTTCGCGTCACCGCTCGGGCGAATTCTGCTCGCCCTGATCGGCATCGCGGTCGTGCTCATCGTCGGCCGCTTCCTGCTGTCGCTGGCCTGGAAGATCGTGACCATCGCGGCGGTCGTCGTGGGGCTGCTGCTGTTGCTGTCGATGTTCGGGCTGAGTCCGGTGTAGTCGAGGGGGAAGGAAGCAGGACCAGGCGACACGACGGCCGCGCGACCCGCTTCCGCGACCCGCCTACGCGACCCGCCTACGCGACCCGCTTCCGCGACCCGCCTACGCGACTTCGGTCAAGAAGTTCCGAATGACGTCGTGGCCGACTCCCGTGAGCACGCTCTCCGGGTGGAACTGGACGCACTCGATGGGGTGTTCCTCGTGGCGAACGCCCATCACGAGCGTCTCGCCCTCGTGGTCGGTCGTCGCCGTCACGTCGAACGCCTCGGGCACCTCGGTCGCGACGAGCGAGTGATAGCGCCCGGCCCGGAACCCCTGGTCGAGGCCGGCGAAGACGCCCTCGCCGTCGTGGTCGACGGGGAAGGCCTTCCCGTGGATCGGTTCCGGCGCGTGGCCGACCTCGCCACCGTACTCGTAGACGGCCGCCTCCAGCCCGAGACAGACCCCGAGCGTCGGCACTTCCGGCGACAGCTCCCGGAGCACGTCCATCGTCACGCCCACGTCGCGGTCGTGTTTCGGGTGCCCCGGCCCGGGACTGATGACGATGGCGTCCGGGTCCGTGTCCGCGACGTCAGCGAGCGACGCCTTGTTCTTGAGGACGGTCGTCTCCACGCCGTCCGCGATCGGCTGCTCGGAGACGTACTCCACGAGGTTGTACGTGAACGAATCGTAGTTGTCGACGAACGTGACGTTCATTGGTCACCTCCCGCGTCGGAGGCGGCTTCGGTGCCGTCGCCGGCGACGGTGCCGGGTTCCTCGCCGTCGCCGGCGACTGTGTCGGGTTCCTCGCCGTCGCCGGCGACGGCGTCATCCCTCGCAACGCTGTCAGTCCGGATCTGGTCGACGGCGGTCAGGACTCCGTCCATCTTCTGCTCGGTCTCCTCGTACTCCGATTCCGGGACGGAGTCGGCGACGAGGCCGGCGCCCGCGCGGACGGTGATCCGGTTTTCGGTCCCGCCGTCGCTGGCGCGGTCGGTCGCAACGTCGTGCTCGACCGTGGCGGTCCGGATGACGATCGCGAAGTCGGCGTCGCCGGTCCAGGAGTAGTAGCCCACGCCGCCGCCGTAGACGCCGCGGGGCGAGCGTTCGAGGTCGTCGATGATCTCCATCGCGCGGACCTTCGGCGCGCCGGTGAGGGTGCCCGCAGGGAACGCCGCGCGCGTCGCGTCGAAGACGTCGGCGTCGCCCGCGAGGGTGCCGGTGACGGTCGATTCGATGTGCTGGACGTGGCTGTACTTCAGCACGTTCATGAACTCCTCGACGCGGACGGAGCCGGGCTCGCTCACCCGGCGCACGTCGTTGCGCGCGAGGTCGACGAGCATCGTGTGCTCGGCGCGCTCCTTGTCGTCCGCGAGCATCTCGCCGGCGAGCCGGCGGTCCTCGACGGGGCTGGTCCCGCGTGGGCAGGTGCCCGCGATGGGGTTCGAAACGACGCGGTCGCCCTGCACCGAGACGAGCGTCTCCGGGCTCGCGCCGACGATGGAGCGGTCGCCGTGGCGCAGCACGTACATATACGGCGAGGGGTTCACGTCGCGCAGCGCCTCGTAGAGGCCGAGCGAGTCCACGTCGCCGGTCAGCTCGCGCGTCCGTGAGATGACGGCCTGATACACGTCGCCGTCGACGACGTGCTCCTTCGCCTGCTCGACGGCGTCTTCATACTCGTCCTGCGGGCCGGCCGTCTCGCCCGTCTGCACGAAACCGTCGTGGTCCGGGACCGTCGCCGTCCGGAGGTCGGCGGCGACGCTCGCGGCCTCCGCCGAAATCTCGTCGTACACCGCGCCCGCGTCGTCCTCGTCGCGGACGATGGGCGTGAACACCAGCTCGACACTGTCGTCGACGTCGTCGAAGACGAGGGTGCGCGTGGTCAGACAGAACTCCGCGTCGGGCACGACGGCCTCGGGGCGCTCGACGCCAACCTCCTCCAGCCAGAGGTCGTAGACCGCGTCGTACGCGAGGAAGCCGACGAAGCCGCCCGAGAGCGTCTGGCGGCTCGTCTCCGGGAACGCGCGGCGCTCGACGTCCGGGAACGCGTCGCTGACGCGGTCGAGCGTGTCGCCAGCGTCGGGGGCGCCGGCGTCGTCCAGCAGCTCCGCGCCGGGACCGAGCCGCTCCAGCTCGGTGTGGTTGGGGTAGACCGAAAGGACGGCCTCCGGGTCGTAGCCGACGAACGAGTAGCGCGCGTGGCGGTCGGCGTCGGTGCCGGCCGCGAACGCGCCGTCGGGGTCGCTAGAGGGGATCTTCTCCGCGGACTCCAGCAGGAAGCTGTGCTCGCTCCGGTCCGCGAGCGCCTCGTAGGCCGCCAGCGGTGTCACGTCGGCGTCGACGGGCGCCGCCACGCGGATCACGGCCGGCCGTTCCGCCTCCGAGGCGTGCCGGACGAACGCTTCGCGGTCGATGGAGAGTTCGGGCGCGCCGTCGGGAGCGGGGCCGGCCTCCGAGTCGTTCGCTGCCCCCGTCATGCGAGCTCGACCTCGCGACCGGCGTTGCGGACGAAGCGAGCGACGGCGTTGTGGTCCTTCACCCCCTCCTCGCGCTCGACGCCGGAGGCGACGTCGACGGCGAAGGGGTCGGCGACGGCGACGGCGTCGGCGACGTTCTCGGGCGTCAGCCCGCCGGCGAGGATCACCGGTGAGGTGAGGTCGTCGGCCAGGCGGCCGGTGGCCTCCCAGTCGTGCGTTTCGCCGGTGCCCCCGGCGCCAGATTCGGTCGTCGAGTCCACCAGCAGCGCGTCCGCGGCCTGGTCGAGGTCGCGGGCGGTGGCCTCGTCCGCAGCGTCGATGGCGATGACTACCTTCGTGTCCGTCTCCGCGCGGATGAACGCGACCTCGTCGGCGGTCCACTCGCCGTGGAGCTGGAGGGCGTCCGGGCCGACCATCCGGGCGAGGTCGACCGCGTCCTCCGGCGTCTCGGGCATGGTGACCAGCGTGCCCGTGACGAACGGCGGCACGGAGGCGAGGAGGTCGGCGGCGGTCGCCGGGTCGACTTCCCGCTCCGTGTCGACCGAAACCTCGGAGATGACGCCGACGGCGTCGGCGCCGGCGTCGATCGCGGCACGGAGGTCGGCGTGGCGCGTCAGCCCGCAGATCTTGACGCGGGCCATCAGTCGTCGACCTGCGCTTCGGGGTCGGCGTCAGCGTCCGATGCAGCCCCGTCCTCGGCGGTGTCGCCGCACAGCGCCGCGAACTTCGCCGCGGCCGCGCCGGAGTCGATCGCCTCGGCGGCGACGTCGACGCCCTCGGACAGGGAGTCGGCCTCGCCGGCGACGTAGATCGCGGCGCCCGCGTTCGCAAGAATGAGGTCCCGCTTCGGACCGGTGACTGTACCCTCGACGATGCCACGAAGGTCCTCGGCGTTCTCCTGTGGGGAGCCGCCGGCGACCGCCTCGATCGGGGCCTGCTCCAGGCCGAGGTCCTCTGGCGTGATGGTGTACTCCGTGACCTCCTCGCCGTCGACCTCGGCGACGACCGTCTCGTCGTGGAGCGCGATCTCGTCCATCCCGGAGCCGTGGACGACCAGCGCGCGCTCGACCGGCATGTGCGCCAGCGACTGCGCGATCTGGGGGACGAGTTCGGGGTCGTACACGCCGAGCACCTGCGCGTCGGCGCCGGCCGGGTTCGTCAGCGGGCCGAGCACGTTGAAGATGGTCCGCATGCCGAGTTCCTTCCGCGGGCCGATGACGGCCTTCATCGCGGGGTGGAACACGGGCGCGAGCATGAAGCCGATGCCGTCCGACTCGATGGCGTCCTCGACGGCGGGCGGCTCGGCCTCGACGTCGACGCCGGCGACCTCGAGCACGTCCGCGCTCCCCGAGGAGGAGGAGACGGAGTAGTTCCCGTGCTTCGCGACCGGGACGTCGGCGCCGGCGGCGACGATGGCGGCCGTGGTCGAGACGTTGATCGTGTCGTAGTCGTCCCCGCCGGTCCCGCAGGTGTCGACCAGCAGGTCGTTGTCGGGTTCGATCGTGCGCGCCTCGTCGCGCATGCCCTTCGCGAAGCCCGCGATCTCGGCCTCAGTTTCGCCCTTCGCGCGCAGCGCCGCGAGCAGCGCGCCGATCTGGGCCTCCGTGGCGTCCTCGAAGACGGTTCGGGCCGCCTCGCGTGCTTCCTCGACTGTCAGATCCTCGCCGTCCGTCACCTGCTCGATTGTGTCCTGAAAATCCATTGTGGTCACCAATGTATAGGTTCGGCTTGTAATGTACAAGTCTGTACATGCTTTTAACTCTGTCGTCAGTCGGGGTGCGACTGGCGCCCGGAACGCACGGACCGGTCGAGAGGGCTCTCCTCACCCGATCCGGAACGAGTAGTCCAGCGCGGGCGCGCTGTGGGTCAGCGACCCCATCGAGATCACGTCGACGCCGGTCGTCGCGTACGCCGGCACGTCCGAGATGGTGATCCCCCCACTCGCTTCCGCGAGCGTGTCGTCCGGGAGCGCCTCGACGCCCGCACGCGTCGTCTCGGGGTCCATGTTGTCGAGAAGGACGATATCAGCGCCCGCCGCCGCGGCGCGTTCGGCCTGCGCAGGCGACTCCACCTCCACCTCCACCTGGGTCGCGAAGGAGGTCCGCTCCGTGAACCGCCGAACGGCAGCCTCCAGCCCCAATTCGGCGATGTGGTTGTCCTTGACCATCACCATGTGCGAGAGGTCGAGTCGGTGGGTGTCGCCGCCGCCCGCGACGACGGCCCGCTTCTCGACGCCGCGAAGGCCGGGCGTGGTCTTGCGTGTCGCCGCGATCGCCACGTCGTCGGTGGCACCGAGAGCGGTCACTTCCGGAGCCGCGTCGGCGATGGCGTCCCGCGCGGCGTCCACGGCGCTCCGCGTCCGCGTCGCAACCCCGGAGGCGTGGCCAGCGACGTTGACGGCGACGCGCTCGCCGCGAAGCGTCGCCTGCGCCGGCCCGCTGGTTTCGAGGACGGCGTCCCCGTCCCGCACGCGGTCCCCCTCATCGACGAGCGGCGCTGCGTCGACCCCGAGGGAATCGAAAACCCGAACCGCGGCGTCGAGCCCGGCAGCGACCCCCGATTCCGTGGCGACGAGGCGCCCGTCGCACGTGCCCGGCACGTCGTTGGTCACGTCGTGATGGCCGAGGTCCGCCTGGAGCCAGGACTCGATCGTCGACTCACTCAGCATGCGGCACCCCCGAGCGCTGCGTGCGGTCGTCCGCGGCCCCGTCGTCGACGAGGTGATGACACCCGGCCGGTTCCGTCTCGGCGGCCGCACGCGTCACGAGCAGCCCGCAAATGACCGCGTTCCGCAGTTCGTAGAGCTCCCGGCTCGTCCGCGTGCGGGTGTACGCGTCAACCTCGCCCTTGAGTCGCCGGATGCTCGTCGCCGCCGTTCGGAGCCCGTCCGTGGACCGCTCGATCCCGACGTACTCGTCCATGGTCGCGCGGAGGCGACGGAACTTCGCGTCGGTGAAGCCGTCCGGCAGGCCGGGGTCGTCCGGGCTGTCGACCGCAGCATCGACCGCGCCGTCGACCGCAGCATCGACCGCGCCGTCGACCGCATCGGCATTCGGGCTTTCGAGGTCGTCTGCGGCCGCAGCCGCTGCGGTTTCACCGGCTCGTCGTCCCCACACGAGCCCCTCCAGCAGGCTCGTCGAGGCGAGGCGATTCGCGCCGTGAACGCCCGTCCTCGCGCACTCGCCGACCGCGAACAGCTGGCCGAGCGACGCGCGCCCACGGTCGTCGACGGCGACGCCGCCACAGAGGAAGTGCTGGGCGGGCGCGACCGGGATTCCCGCGTCCGGGTCGATGCCCCGCTGATCGCACAGCGCGGCGAGGTCCGGGAATCGGTCCCGGAAGGGCACGCCCGTGACGTCGAGGACGACGCCGCCGGTCCGGTCGATCTCGCGGCGGACGGCGCGGGCGACGACGTCCCGCGGCGCGAGGTCCGCGTCGGGGTGGACCTCCGGCATGAAGCGGTCGCCCTCGGCGTTCCGGAGGACGCCGCCGGCGCCGCGAACCGCCTCGCTCACCAGGAACGAGTCCGCGTCGTCGGCGACGCCCGCGGCCGACTCCCCGAGCGCGTCGCGGTCGATGGCGTCTCCGCCCGGGAAGGCCGTGGGGTGGAACTGGACGTACGCCTCGTCGGTGGTCTCGGCGCCGGCGAGGGCGGCCATCGCGATTCCGTCCCCGGTCGTCCCCCGGGGGTTCGTCGAGGTCCGGTAGCAGTCGCCGATGCCGCCCGTCGCCAGCACCGTCGCGCCCGCGGTCGCCGGGCGAACGTCGCCGTCGCGTTCGAGGAGCGCGCCCGCAACACGTCCCTCGTCCGTGAGGAGGTCGAGCGCGGCGGTGTCCTCGAGGACGCGGATCGCCTCGTGGTCGGCGAGGTGGGCGAGGAACGGACCGAGCACGTGCTTCCCGGTCGACGCCTCCACGTGGAGGATCCGCTCGGTCGAGTGACCGGCCTCGCGGCACTGGGCGAACTCGTCGATAGATGCGCTGCTGCGGTCGGCGGTTGTGCTGTCGGCCGGTCGTTCGCCGTCGACGTCGAACTCGACGCCCAGCGTCTCGACGAGCACGTCGGCGACGGCGTCGTTCGCCTCGGCGACGAGGGTGTCCACCGCGTCCGGGTCGGCCTCGCCGTCGGCGGCGGCGAGGACGTCCGCCCGGAACGTCGCCGGGTCCTCGGCCGCGACGGCGACACCGCCCTGCGCCCAGTGGGTCGTCGCGTCCGCCGGCTCGCTCGCCTTGGTGGCCACGAGTACGTCCGCGCCGCGTCGGGCGGCGGCGAGGGCGGCTGCACAGCCGCCGATGCCGGAGCCGACGACGAGCACGTCCGCGGAGCGGTCGTCGGGGGGGCTGGATGTCGTTCCCGACATGGTTACAGCTCCAGCATGCGGTCCAGGGCGGTACCCGCAAGCTCCTTCTCGGCCGGCGAGACCTCGACGACGTTACGCTCCCGGCCGTCGGCCAGTTCCTCGAGGATCCACGTGAGGTAGTTAGGGTCGATCTGGCGCATGGCGTTACAGTCCATGCAGGCGTCGCCGCAGAGCGGGACCACGTTCACTTCGGGGTGCCAGCGGTCCAGGTGGCGCGCGAGGTGGATCTCCGTCCCGATCGCCCACGTGTCGCCGGTGTCGGCGCTTGCGACGGTGTCACAGATGGTCGACGTGGAGCCGACCACGTCGGCGGCCTCGACGACCTCGCGCCGACACTCCGGGTGCGCGACGACCTTGGCGTCCTCGTGGTCCTCGCGCACGTCGGCGACGTGGCTCGCCCGGAAGCGCTCGTGGACCTGGCAGTAGCCCTCCCAGAGGATCACGTCGCTGTCGGCGACGGCGTCGGCGTCCTGCCCCTCGGGATCCCACGGATCCCAGACGGTGGTCGAATCGGCGAGCCCGAGCTCGTGGGCCGTGTTGGTGCCGAGGTGCTTGTCAGGGAGGAAGAGGACGGCGTCGCCGCGGTCGAGGGCCCACTCGAAGGCGTCGGCCGCGTTCGAGGAGGTGCAGACGAGGCCCCCCTGGTCCGCGCAGAACGCCTTCAGGTCCGCGTAGGAGTTCATGTAGGTGACCGGGACGATGTCGCGGTCGCCGGCCGCGGCCGTGAGCTGCTCCCAGGCAGCGTCCACCTGGAGGGCCTCGGCCATCCCGGCCATCGGACACGAGGCCTCCATCGAGGGGAGGTGGACACGCTGGTCGGCGTCGGTGATGACGTCCGCCGACTCCGCCATGAACGTCACCCCCGCGAAGACGACGTGGCTGGCGTCCGACTCGGCGGCGCGCTTCGACAGTTCGTACGAGTCGCCGACGAAGTCGGCGTGCTCGACGATCTCCCGCCGCTGGTAGTTGTGTCCGAGGACGATCACGTCGTCGCCGAGCGCGTCGCGAGCGGCGGCGATCCGCTCCGCGCGCTCGGCCTCCGTCAGGTCGCGGTAGGCGTCCGGGAGCTGTTCGAGGTTATCGTACTTGAAGAGACTCAGGTCTGTATCAAGCCTGTTTGATTCAAGTTCTGGCATTGATCTACCCAGTTATGGGTTACTGGCAGCCATGGGGCTATGTTGTATAAAATTTTTCTTCAATACGGAACTCAGAGTGGTTTCACTCCAAACGATATGCTTCTACAGGTTCTCGAAGTTCAGAGTAGCGGTTGTGGGTGCGAAAATCACCAAAGCCTGGTTTCGCATTCAGCAGCAGGACGATGTCGCCACTGTGGGGGTTCGTAACTGCAAGCAGCGAATAGCAGTGAGCAGCACTCGACGATCGGAGCGTCGAACGCGGGCGGCCCTGACCTGGTTACCGCGCGTCGTGGACGACGTCGCCGTCGACGACCGTCATCGCCACGTCGACGTCCTCGATGCGCTCCGGGTTCTCCCACGGAGATTCCTCGAGCACGACGAGGTCGGCCAACTTGCCGACCTCGACGGTCCCCAGTCGGTCCTCGTCGAAACCGGCGTACGCTGCGCCCTTCGTGTACGCGCGGAGCGCCTCCGTGACGGTGAGTCGCTGCGCCTCGGCGGGCGCGTTGACCGTCCAGTGGACGCCGAGCAGCGGGTCCATCGGCATCCCGTCGGAGCTGAACGCGAGGTTCACGCCGGCGTCGAGCAGGTCGCGGTAGCGGTTCGATTCCGCCGTCCGGTCGCCGATCCGGGACTCGTAGAGGCCGCCCTCGTCGGCCCACTTGAGGAAGTTGGGCTGGACGCTCGCGACCGTGCCGGTCTCCGCGAAGCGCTCGATGGCCTCGTCGCTGGCGAGTTCGACGTGTTCGACGCGGTGGCGCGCCGCACCCGGATCCGCCGCCGGCGACTCGGCGGCCTCCTCGTAGGCGTCCAGCACCGCGTCGACCGCCTCGTCGCCGATGGCGTGGGCAGTGAACTGGAACCCTTCCGCGGTCGCGTCCGCGACGAAGCTCTGCAGCTCATCGGGGTCGACGACCCACTGTCCGGTGGGGTCCTCGGCGTCCGCGGGTGCGTCGTCGTACGGTTCCGAGAGCTTCGCCGTGCGCCCGCCGAAGCTGCCGTCGGTGTACGACTTGACGGCACCAACCTCCACGAACTCCGAGCCCGCGTTCGTCGGCAGCCCGGTTTCGACGAGCGCGTCGAGGTGGTCCGTCCAGTAGTTGATCCGGACCCGCGCGGTCAACGCGTCGGCGGCGTCGAGTTCGCGATAGATGCGGGGCGCGTGGGAGCCGCGCACCATGTCGTGAAAGCCCGTGATGCCCTTCGCCGCGCAGTCCGCGAGGGCGGCCTCGACGATGTCCCGGGTCTCCGCGACGTCGGGCTCGACGGCTTCGTACACGGGGTCGATCGCTTCCTCCAGGAGGACGCCGGTCGGCTCGCCGGCCTCCGTCCGAACGCAGTGGTCCGGGAACTCGTCGCCGAACCGGTCGAAGACGACGGAGTTCACGGAGGCGACGTGCATGTCCTCGCGGAACGCGACGACGGGGCGCTCCTCGCTGACCGCGCCGAGGTCCTCGCGCGTCAGGTAGCGCTCCTCGGTCCAGGTGGACTCGTCGTAGCCGAACCCGAGGACCCAGTCGTCGGCGTCGCCGTCCGCCGCGACCTCATCGGCACGGTCCGCCAGCAGGTCGACGGCGGACTCGGGGTCGGTCGCGCCGGAGAGGTCCGCGTGGACGAGGTAGCGCCCCACGGTCGTGAGGTGCGTGTGGGCGTCGATGAAGCCCGGCAGGAGCACGCGCCCCTCGAGGTCGACGACCTCGGTATCGACGCCGGCCAGGAACTCCACGTCGTAGCTGTTGCCGACGCGAACGATCTCGCCGTCACGGACCGCGACGGCCTCGTACGTCTCGTCCGGCTCCGTCAGGGTGTGTACCTCCCCGTTCAGAAAGACCCGATCTGCGGACTCGCTCATACGTCCCAGGCGGTCGCCAGTCGGGTTAATCGTTCGGGAAGCGGGCGAAAGCGTCCGCCGAGGAGCCGCCGACTGACCGGGGTGGAAGCGAGCACCGTCGCTGGTGAACCGATACGCCTTAGCGCCCACCGGTTCCAGACTCCCCCATGACAACCGCCGAAGCCCTCGCGGAGCGAGTCCGGGACGGCGACCTGCGACTGCACGAACTGGGCGAGGAAGCCGACGCCGACACCGCGGCGGCCGCGCGCCGCCTGCTCGTCGAGGAGCAGTCCGGCGCCGACCTGGAAACCGTCGGCGACTACGCGTTCCCCGCCGAGCAGGCGGCCGGCACCAACGTCGAGAACATGATCGGCGCCGCGCAGGTGCCGCTCGGCGTTGCGGGGCCAGTCCAGGTCAACGGCGACGCGCTCGAAGGCGAGCGCTACCTCCCGCTGGCGACGACGGAGGGGGCGCTGGTCGCGTCGATCAACCGCGGCTGCTCCGTCATCAACAGCGCCGGCGGGTCGACAGCGCGAGTGACCGCCTCCGGAATGACGCGCGCGCCGGTGTTCAAAGTCGACGACGTCGCCGAGGCCGAGGCGCTCGTCGAGTGGGTCGACGCCAATGAGGACCGACTCGCCAGCGCCGCGGAGTCGACGACGAGCCACGGCGAGCTGCTGGGGATCGTGACGTACGTCGTCGGGAACTCCGTCTTCCTGCGGTTCCGCTACGACACGAAGGACGCGATGGGGATGAACATGGCCACCATCGCCACCAGCGAGGCCTGCAACCTGATCGAGGAGGAGACCGACGCCGCGCTCGTCGCGCTCTCGGGGAACCTCTGCTCGGACAAGAAGCCGGCCGCCATCAATGCCATCGAGGGGCGCGGGCGCTCCGTGACGGCAGACGTGACCCTCCCGCGGGAGACCGTCGAGGAGCGGCTCGACACGACGCCGGAGTCCATCGCGGAGATCAACACTCGGAAGAACCACGTCGGCTCCGCGAAGGCCGGGTCGCTCGGCTTCAACGCGCACGTCGCCAACGCGGTCGCCGCGATGTTCCTCGCGACGGGGCAGGACGAGGCGCAGGTCGTCGAGGGCGCGAACGCGATCACGACCGCGGAGGTGACGGGCGACGGCGACCTCTACGTTTCCGTCTCCATCGCGAGCCTCGAGGTCGGCACCGTCGGCGGTGGCACGAAGCTCCCGACGCAGGCGGAGGGGCTCGACATCCTCGGCATCCGTGGCGGCGGCGACCCCGCGGGCGCCAACGCCGACGCGCTCGCGGAAGCCATCGCGACGGGCGCGCTCGCCGGCGAACTCTCGCTGCTCGCGGCGCTCGGCTCGCGACACCTCTCCTCCGCGCACGCCGACCTCGGGCGCTGACTCCATCGCGGGAGCCCTTACGCCGACGCGCGCCCCTGCCCGCCCTGCTTGACCGCATCGAGCAGGAGGACCCCACCGCCGATCGCAAGCAGAGCCACGCCCACCCAGGCGACCGTCCCGTCGCCGCTGGCGGCCACGATTCCGAACCCGACGCAGGCGAGCACGTGGCCCGCGGCCTGCTTCGGATACCCGTCGGCGGTGTACCCAACGGCGATGCCCGCGTAGAACACGGCCAGGATCGCGAGGAGGATACGAACGATTACGGGATTGCCGAGGCCGGGGCTGGCCAGACGCGACGCCACGATCGCCAGCGCCGTCGCTACGACCAGGACGCCGGTTCCGAAGGCGACTCGCGCCCGACTGTACATCGAGTTACCCCTTCGGAGACCTGACGTAAAATCGTCAGTCAGACGCTCGTCTGCCCTCCGCATGCGGTGGGGTGGGTCGCAGGCGGCTGTCCTGAGTCCAGGCGGTAACCACGGGCTTTCCCCGGCGTCGTCGCCAGCGCCACCTTATAAGAGTCGATATTCGCCGCCGGACTCGGAGGCCTCGCCACCCCGGACTAGCCGCTTCAGGAGGTCTCGAGCCCGATCCGCGGGGACTCCCCTGTTCGTCGCGTACTCGACGACGGCCTCCTCGGTCGGCGAGGAGAGTTCGCTGACGGCGTCGCGAACGATCTCGTCCTGCGAGCGCGAGGAACCACCACCGCCGGATGCGCGTTCGCCGGCGTCGAACACCTCGTCGGCGTCGAGCCCGGATTCCTCGAGGTAGTCCGCGTCGTCGATGCCGGCCTCGTCGACCTGATCTTCGAGCTCCGCGACGTGCGCGACGTCGGCGAACTCGGCGCTGTCGCCGTGTTTCTTCGCGAGCAACGCGGACCTGGCCTGCTGGGCGGCCGTCCGGTCGTCGGACTCGAAGAAGGTCTTGAGCTTCGCCGTCCGGTGGGTCTTCCCGCAGCGCGAGCACTTGGCCGTCTCGCTCGTCCGCGGGTCCGTCACCAGCCACATGTTCCCGCACTCGTTGCAACCGACGACCGCGTACATGCTCCGGGGTTTCCCGTCCTCGGATTTGAATCCTCGGTCCTGCGCCGCAGGGTGCAGCGTCCAACGTGCCAGCGTCCCACGGTGCCGACGTCCAATTGTGCCGGCGTCCCACGGTGTCGGCGTCCCGCGTATTTAAGGGGCACCGGTTCAGTCCTCCGAACATGGAAATCGTCGACCACGACGCGCTCGACCGGACCGAAGCCGTCGACGGCGTCCACCTGTCGCAGGGCGCCGCCGGCGACGACACCAGCGTGCAGGAGTTCTTCATCGAACCCGGTGCGGAGGTTCCGGAACACAGCCACCACCACGAACAGGCCGGCGTCATCACGCAGGGGACGCTGACGTTCGTCATCGACGGGGTCGAGCATCTCGTGCACGAGGGCGATTCGTACAACATCCCCAGCGACGAACCGCACGCCGCGTACAACGACGGCGACGTGCCGGTCGAGGGGTACGACATCTTCTCGCCGCCGCGAACGAACCCAGACTGGCAGGACTGAGCCGAGGTTATTTAAAAAGAGCGTCGCGCGCGACTGCCGGACCTGTCCGGATTACGGAAGTACATAGGAGAAAGCCCCGCCCTTTAGGGCGGGGATGAATCCGACAGTCGACGATACAATTCACCGTTCGGTTGCATAGCAGGATATTCCACGTTGCGTCATCCGTATCTTCAAGTAAGTTTAATTAGATAGGTTACCCATGGCGAAGAAGGTCGTCAACCGTACCTACACTGCTTCCATACGGAACCAGCAACAGGTGTCTGACGGCCTTGATTCGCTCGGGTTCGCAGCCTCGAAACTCTGGAACGTTGGGCGGTGGGTCTGCGATCGTGTGTGGAGTGAAATCGGCCACATTCCCAGTCACACCGAACTCACCGCGTACCTGAAGTCGCACGAACGCTACGATGACCTGCATTCTCAGTCAAGTCAGCGAGTCCTTCAAGAACTCGCTGAGGCGTTCAACGGCTGGTACGGCAAACGGCGCAACGGAGACAAGCGGGCGAACCCGCCGAAGTACCGCAAACACGGTGACGAACACCCGCGAAGCACAGTCACGTTCAAAGCCGCTGGCTTCAAACTCGACACCGAGTACGGGAGAGTCCGGCTTAGCAAAGGCTCGAACCTCAAGGAGTATTGGTCGGACTTCATCCTCTGCGAATATCAGACTCGGCCTGACGTTGACCTATCTGCCGTGGAGAGTGTTCAACAAGTCAGGGTCGTCTGGACTGGTGAGGAGTGGGAGTTGCACTTCGTGTGCAAGGTCGAGATCGAGGTTTCTGAAGCACCCGGTGAGAAGACGGTGGGTGTTGACCTCGGCGTCAACAACTTCGCCGCTCTCGCCTACGAAGACGGCCACAGCGAACTGTACCCACTCAACTGCTTGAAGCAGGACGACTACTACTTCAGCAAACGCATCGCTCGCTGTGATGACTCCGATTCCGAGCAAGCAAATCGGTTGAACCAGAAGAAATCGGCTCGCCGCTCCCACTACTTCCACACCCTCTCTAAACAGATCGTCCAGCGATGTGTTGAGGAAGGTGTTGGAACGATTGTGGTTGGCAACCTCTCTGGGATCCGCGAGGACGAGGAGAACGGCGAGTCGAAGAACTGGGGCAAGCGCGGAAACCTCGACCTGCACTCGTGGGCGTTCGACCGCTTCACCGACCTGCTCGAATACAAAGCCGAGATGGAAGGCATCACAGTCGAGCAAGTATCGGAGCGTGATACGTCGAAGTCGTGTTCGTGCTGTGACCGGAAGCGTGACGCGAACCGTGTTGAACGCGGGTTGTACGTCTGCGATACGTGTGATACGGTGGCGAACGCGGACGTGAACGGTGCTGAGAACATTCGACAGAAAGTATCTCCGAGTTCATCGAGTCTGTCGGTGAATAGGAGTAACGGCTGGTTGGCACAGCCATCGACGTTCCTATTTGACAAAGAAACTGGTGCGTTCGCACCTCAAGAACAGGTCACGTCGTAAACCACAATATCCCAACGCGGGAATCCTCGCCCTTCAGGGCGGGGAGGATGTCAATTCGTCGCAGTCCTACCGGTTCCGGCCGATGATGAAGTACAGGATGAAGCCGACGAGCGGCGCGAACAGGACGACGAGTGCCCAGAGAACCGCTGGATGGCTGCTGTTCTTCCCGGCGTCCGAGTACGTCCAGAGGATCATCGCGACGTGGACCAGCAACGACAGCAGCCCGAACACCGACGTGAGGATGCCAGGCCCGGGCTGGAGCAGAATTGCGGGTAGCACAAATAGATATCTCTGGCTACCCCGATGAGTCTTCCGCCGAAAAGAACGGCAAAGCGGTGAACCGGTGGGCGGGCCGGCGTTGGGAGAACAGGTTCGGTTGCTGTCGTCGAGAGGCGGGAAACCTGTCTACGCCAGCTCGTCGATCTTGTCGACGACGGCGTCGGCGAACTCGCTCGTCGCGAGCTTCTCGCCGCCCTCGATCTGGCGGTGGAGGTCGTACGTGACCTTGCCGGAGTCGATGGTCTCCTCGACGGCGTCGCGTACAAGGTCTGCGGCCTCGTCCCAGCCGAGGTAGTCGAGCATCTCGCGGCCGGAGAGGATCATCGCGGTCGGGTTGACCTTGTCCTCGCCGGCGTATTTGGGCGCGGAGCCGTGGACCGGCTCGGCGAGCACGCGACCGTGGCCGTAGTTGGCGCCGGGAGCGATGCCGAGGCCGCCGATCTGCGCGCCAGCGGCGTCGGACATGTAGTCGCCGTTGAGGTTCATCGTCGCGATCACGTCATATTCGTCCGTGCGCGTGAGGAGCTGCTGGAGCATGTTGTCGGCGATGCGGTCGTTGACGACGATGGTGCCCTCCGGCTGCTCGCCGTCGTGTTCCTCCCACAGTTCGTCCTCGGTAATGACGTCCTCGCCGTACTCCTCCTCGGCGACCTCGTAGCCCCAGTCACGGAAGGCCCCCTCGGTGAACTTCATGATGTTGCCCTTGTGGACCAGCGTGACCGTGTCGCGGTCCTGCTCGATGGCGTAGTCGATGGCCTCGCGGATGAGGCGCTTCGAGCCGAACTCGGAGATGGGCTTGACGCCGATGCCGACCGGGCCGTCGTGGATGACATCCGGGGCATCCATGTCCTCCTCGAGGAACTCGCGGACCTCCTCGACCTCGTCGGTGCCGGCTTCCCACTCGATGCCGGCGTAGACGTCCTCCGTATTCTCCCGGAAGGTGACCATGTCCATCGCCTCGGGGTCCTTCACCGGCGACGGGACGCCGTTGAGGTGGTAGGTCGGGCGGACGTTGGCGTAGAGGTCCAGCGTCTTGCGGAGGGCGACGTTGAGCGACCGGAAGCCGGCGCCGACAGGGGTCGTCAGCGGGCCCTTGATCGCGACGCGGTGGTCGCGGATCGCGGAGACCGTGTCTTCGGGGAGGTTCTCGCCGTACATCTCGCGGGCGGACTCGCCGGCGTAGACACGCATCCAGGCAATAGAACGGCCAGTCGCTTCCGCAGCGGCGTCGAGAACTTTCTGTGCGGCGGGACCGACGTCGGTGCCGATACCGTCACCGTGAATGATCGGTACGATCGGGTTCTGCGGTACGTCGAGTTCGCCGGTTTCCTCGTCGGCGAGTTCGACGCGCTCGCCGTCTTCGGGAACGTCAACCTTGTCGTAGCTCATAGCGCGTCGGACTTCACGTACCCTCCTAAAGTGACTACCGCTTTCCGTAAAGGGCACACCGTATCCGGGGTAAAGCGGTCGAATTCGCCGGTTTACGTCGGCAGGTCCGGCGTCCGTTCCTCGTAGAGTCGCCAGCCGGCAGAGAGGTACCCGGCCAGCGAGAGCAGCAGGAACTCCCCGCGGTCGAACAGGTAGAACCACCGTTCGGCGCCGGCGTCGGAGCCAGAGTTGGGGTCCGCGCCGGTGGCGTAGTGGGTCTCGTTTGAGGTGCCCTTAGAGTCCCTTTCGGCGACCACTGTGCCGCCGTCCGCACTCGATTCGAAGGAGATGAACGTCTGCTCGATGCCGCGCTGGTCGGAGATGAGCAGGTGCCCGGAGAGGTCGATGAACTCGTCGTGGAGCGGCCACAGCAGGTTGGCACCGTTGTGGTAGGCGTCGAGCAGCACGCCCGCGGTGATCCAGCCGCCCAGGATGCCGACCCAGGCGACCCGGTAGGCGCCCGGTCCCCAGCGTGAGCGGAGCAAGGAGTCCTTGCCGCGGAGGGCGTCGACCCAGATGCCGACCAGGAGCAGGGTCGGAAGGACGAGGTTGTGGAGTGCAGTCCGGTGGCCGCCTTCGAGCAGCCAGAGGCCGACGAAGGTGTCGAGGTCCGGGAGGACCGCGAACGCGAGGACGACGAGGAGCGCCCTGACGTCGAAGCGGTCGGCGAGCAGTGCCGTCCCGATGAGTGCGGCGAACCCGACGTGGACGAGCGTGGAAGGCATGCCCGGGTGTACGTGTGCGTGGCCAAAGGCCTTGTTACGCCACCACATGTCGGGGCGAAGGCTAGCCTCGAAGGGCCCCCTGCTCGTCCGCTTTCCCGGGGCTTATCCCCGCTCCCGGAGAGCAGCCAGGTATGCGAGTTATCGTTCACGGAGGCGCGGGTGGCACGCCGGACGAACCCGAACCGCGACAGGCAGTGCTCGACGAGGCCGCGGAAGCCGGATCGGTCGCGTCGACCCCACTGGACGCGGTCGAAGCGTCGCTCAACGTCCTCGAACACTCCGAGCGGTTCAACGCCGGGCGCGGCGGTGCCGTCCAGTCCGACGGCGTCGTGCGCACGGACGCGGGCGTGATGACGTCGGACCGCACGATCGGCGCGGTCAGCTCGATGCCGGGTATCGAGAAGGCGATCTCCGCGGCCCGCGCCGTCATGGAGAACACGCCGCACATCTTCGTCTCCGGTGAGCACGCGGTCGAGCTCGCCGAGGAGTACGACGTCGAGACGGACGTCGACCTCGTGACCGAGAAGACCCGGAACCGCTACGAGGAGGAGAATCCGCCGGAGGGCGGGCCCCGCGAGCACCTCGACTGGCTCCAGACGCGCTTCGGCTCCGGCAGTGACCAGGCCGGTGGGACTGGTAACGGGGCTGGTGGCGACGGAGTCAGCGGCGCGTCGAAGGAGGAAGCCCCGGACCACGACACCGTCGGCGCCGTCGCCTACGACGGTGACACCTTCGCGGCCGCGACGTCGACCGGCGGCCGCTCATTCGCGCTCGCTGGCCGCGTCGGCGACGTGCCCCAGGTCGGGTCCGGCTTCTACTGCGGCCCGGCCGGTGGCGCGAGTGCGACCGGCGCCGGCGAGGACATTGCTCGCGTCACCCTGACACGGCGCGCCGTCCGGCATCTGGAGGAGGGCGCCTCCGCGCAGGAGGCAGCCGACCGAGCCATCGACGAGTTCGGCGAGATCACCGGGTCGGGCGCCGGCGTCATCGTCCTCGACGACGACGGCTCGGGCAGCGCGTTCAACACCGACGGGATGCAGACGAGCGTCGCTGCTGATTTCTGATCTGTTCGCGTCTTTGGCGGTTCTGATCGGTTGCTCTTTTAAATATAGTATAAAAGGAGCCGCCAGTGCGACCACTCAGCATGCCCAGAAAGCCCCAGCCCCTGGGGCAGTCGCTTTCCGTGTGGGTTGTTTGGGTTACGTCGCGACGAGACCACTCGGCACATCCAGAAAGCTCCAGCCGCTGAGACGGTCGCTTTCTGCGTGGTTTGTTTGGTTGTCGTTGCAAGTGAGATCACTCAGCATGCCCAGAAAGCCCCAGCCGCCGAGCGGTCGCGCTGCTCGCTGCGCTCCTCACCCGGCTCGCTCACTGCGTTCGCTCGCCGGGTTCCGGTGCTAGCTTCGCAGGGCGTCCCGCTCAGCGGCTGCCCCTTTCAGTCCCACCCAGGAGTGGTGGCCGGCGCGTCGCTCGCGGCGGCTGGGTCGCCGTCGGCGCTCGCCGGCTGTCCGGCGTGTGGTGCGGTGGCGCGCGCGAGTAACGCGTGCGAGGGAGGGCGGGGCGCGCCGCGCGGTGCGGACCGGCGCGCCCCGGCCGAGGCTGGGGAGGACTGAGGGTGCGGTAGCTGTGCGGTGCTGTTGCGGTCGCGGTTGCTGTCGCGGTCCTGGCGGACTGAAAGGGCGATGGCCGGTCGCGCCGGAGGGGAGTCGCTGAGCCGACCCCTATCCGCGCCGGGCGGTGCGGAGAGGCGCGGATATGTCGCTCAGCGACCGCGAGCGGCCGAGGGCTTTCAAGGAGTCTGCGTTGCTGTCAAGCGCAGCAGCGTCTGCACCTTTAAATACAGTTTATAAGCAAGAGCGACCGAGGGTTTTCTGGGTATTCGTGTTGCCGTCGAGAATAGCAGCGTCTGTACCTTATAAACCGGTATAAAAAGAGCAGCCGAGGACTTACTGGAGATCTCGAACTCAAGCAGCACTAATCGCTCCCACGGTCCTACCAGATCACACCCGAACAACCCATACCCACAACCTCTTTCCGAACCGTCCGCCAACCAGCGCGCATGAGTGACGGTTCCCTCGACGACGACGCGGTCGAGAGCTATCGCGAGGCAGGCGAAATCCTCGTGGAGACGATGAACGAGGCCCGCGAGATGATCGAACCGGGCGTGACCCACCTCGAGGTCGCCGAGTGGGCGGAGGACTACGTCCGCGAGCAGGACGCCGGGCTGGCGTTCCCGGTCAACATCAGCATCGACGAGGAGGCGTCGCACGCGACCCCCGGCGTCGACGACGACACGGAGTTCGGCGAGGACATGGTCTGTCTCGACATCGGCGTCCACGTCGACGGCTACATCGCCGACGCCGCCGTCACCGTGGACTTCACCGGCAACACGGAGCTCGCGGAGGCGTCCGAACAGGCGCTCGAAGCCGCGCTCGACGAGGCCGGCCCCGGCGTCGAGGTCGGCACCATCGGCGCCGCCATCGAGGACGTCATCCGCGGCTACGGCTACACGCCCGTGCTCAACCTGTCGGGCCACGGCGTCGAGCAGTACGACGCGCACACCGGGCCCAACGTGCCGAACCGCGGTGTCGACCGCTCCGTCGAACTGGAGGTCGGCGACGCCGTCGCCATCGAGCCGTTCGCGACGGACGGGAGCGGCAAGGTCGGCGAGGGAACGACCGAGGAGATCTACGAGCTCCAGCGCGAGAAGAGCGTGCGCGACCGGCGCGCGCGGCAGGCGCTCGAACAGATCGAGGAGTTCGAGGGGCTCCCGTTCGCGGCGCGGTGGCTCGACGTCGACGGCGCCGACATGGCCCTTCGCCGGCTGAAGCGCCAGAACGTCGTCAAGGGCTACCCGGTGCTGAAAGAGGACAGCGAGACGCTGGTGAGCCAGGCGGAGCACACGCTGCTCGTAACGGATGACGGCGTGGAGGTTACCACGGCCGGCATCCACGATTTCGACTGATCGGGTCGACCGCCGACCGGGGCGGCGTCCAGGTGAGTCGCTCCCCAGTCGGTCCAGCAGTCCACCCTGGCGGTTGGCAGGCCGTCGTCGCTGCGCACCTACGCGTTGTTCATCCGCGTCGCGGTCTCCGCGCCGCACTCCTCGCACACCGCGACCCGGTACGGTTCCCGGGAGAACTCCGCATTCTCGTTCTTCCCGCTCTCGGTCCGGATCTCCACGTGGACCTCGTGCGGGGTGTTCCCGCCACAGCCGGGGCATGGCTCCCGGATGCTATTCGGATCTGTGTGTTGCGTTGCCATGCAACGTAAACGTACGCACAGTGACGCGATAAAGACTCGCATAACCCTACGTATGTGTTTGGAAATCCTGGTGGCTATCGGCAATATTTCACCAGGGATGTACAATATCATTCGAGATGAATGAGGACCATACCGATACCTTGGTTGATAAAAAGTGAATGATCAATAGTCTCCGCCGAGGGCGGTTCGTAACGGCGGGATTCAAGACCAGCCGGCGGCCAGTACGGACATGGACGAGCTGTTCGCACCGTGGCGGATCGACTGGGTCGAACGCGAGGAGCAGCCTCCGGAGGGGTGTCCGTTCTGTGTACTCCCCGACCAAGACGCCGACGTCGACTCCCGGATCGTCGCGCGCGGCGACCACAACTTCGTCCTCCTCAATAACTACCCGTACAACCCCGGGCACGCGATGGTCATCCCATACGACCACACCGGCGAGTGGGGCGCGCTCGACGACGCGACGATGCTCGAACACGGGCAGCTGAAGGCCGCGACCATGGAGGCGCTGCGCGGCGCGATGGGCCCGCACGGCTTCAACACCGGGATGAACCTCGGCGGCAGCGCGGCCGGCGGCTCCGTCGACGACCACGTCCACACGCACGTCGTCCCGCGCTGGGGCGGCGACACCAACTTCATGCCAGTCATCAGCGACACCAAGGTGATCGTCGAGGCCGTCGCGCGCACGTACGACCGCTTGCACGAGTCCTTCCGCGGGCTCGATTGCGCGGTCGACGAAGCGGCCGAAGCCACCGAAGCCGACGCGGTCGACGAGAAACGGGCGACCGCGACCGACGAATCGGAGCCCGCAACCGCAGTCCGCGTCTCCTTTGCCGGTCGCGACCCTACTGAGGACACATGAGCGACGGCACGCTTCCAACCCCGGTCCTGGATAACCACCTGCATCTCGACCCGCGTCACGGCCGCGGGATCGAGGCGGTGAAGGACTTCGCTCGCGTCGGCGGGACGCACCTCCTCGTCGTCAACAAGCCGTCCTGGCATCTCGGCGTCGAGGCCGACGAGCCCGAGGATTTCCGGGCCGTCTTCGAGGAAACCATCGCGGCCGTCGCGGATGCGACGGACGTGCTCCCGGGTCGCGCGTGGCCCGTTCTGGGCGTCCATCCCGGACTCGTCAGCCGCCTCGTCGACGAGCGCGGCTTCACGTCCGAGGAAGCGCGCGACCTGATGCAGGGCGGGCTCGACGTCGCCGCCGAGTACGTCGCGGACGGGCGCGCGCTCGCGCTCAAGTCCGGGCGCCCGCACTACGAGGTCGCGGACGCCGTCTGGAAGGCCTCGAACGAGGTGATGCGCCACGCCTTCGCACTCGGGGCTGACCACGACTGTGCGGTCCAGCTCCACACCGAAGCGAGCGAGGACCTGACCGAAATCGCCGAGTGGGCCGAGGCGCGTGGGCTCTCGCGCACGAAGGTCGTCAAACACTACGCCGCTGGCACGCTCGCAGGCCCAATCCCGAGCGTGATGAGCGAGAAGGACCGGCTCGAGCGGGCGGCCGAGAGCGACGAGCCGTTCCTCATGGAGACGGACTTCGTCGACGACCCGGACAAGCCGGGCGCCGTGCTGGGTCCGAAGACCGTCCCGCGTCGCGTGCGGTGGCTCCTTGAGGCGGGATACGACGACGCCGTCCGGACGGCACACGTCGGGACCCCCCGCGACGTCTACGGGATCGACACGGAAGCGACGCTCGACGAGGGATGATCGGTCCCGCTCGACGAGGCGTGAACGACACCGCTCGACGAGGCGTGATCACCCGTGCTTGCTCGGGCGCGCGGCCGCCGTGCTCCCGGGGTGCGAGCCACTCTCTCGGCGGTCGCGGATAGGAAAGGCATTTGGGTAGGCCGGGAGACGTTTTGAACATGACTGAGGACGAGGCCGTCGAGACGTTCTACACGGAAGAGCGCTGGCAGAACTGGCTCGACCGTGTCGAGGAGGAAGAGCTCGATCCCGAAAACGAGGAGTCCGCGCGCCTGCTGTTGAATCTGCAGGACGACGCCGCCATCGCCGTGGCGAAGATCCTCGCCGCCTACGACGACGGTACCATCGACGAGGACCGCGCGCTCGACGAACTGGAGAAGGTGCGCGACATCGTCCTCGCCGAGGTCGATTTCGAGGACGAGGACAAGCTCATGCTCATCGACGGCGTGCAGACGTCGCTCGTGCCCGTCTTCTACTCCGCCGAGGAGTACATCGTCGGGGGCGTCTCCGAGGGCGACGTCGACGAGTTCGTCCGCGCGGCCGCCGACGCGGAGGAGGGCGAGGACCTCGACGCCGCGCTCGGCTACCTCGTGCAGGCCGGCACGCGCATCATCGACGGCGCAAAGCTCGACATCGAACTCGTCGACGAGCTCGAGTACGGCCTCGTCTCGGAGTGGGTCAACGGCCTCGACTCGCTGCAGTCCGCGATGGAGGACCCGGAAGTCGTCGAAGAAGAAGACTGACCCTGAACGCAACGAACTGTTCACACGCCGTCGACGTGGATACTCGGAGACCGACCCACGATTATTCTGCCCGAACGCGCTGGTACTCGATGTTGATCGTCAGGTCCCCTCCGCTCACCTGCGCGTAGACGACGTAGAGGTTCCCCGTCGCCTTCACTTCGTCTTCTGCGGCCTGGTTCAACGTGATTTCACTGGAGAGATTCGCCGTCTGCAGGACTGATCCGTTCGCGTCCACGATTCGGATCTCCACGTCGCTCTCGTTGCCACCGCCCATGCTGTAGCCGAGTTCGAGGGTGTACTTACTCACGGATTGGGTTTTGATACCGTACGTTGCCGTCGTGGTCAGGTTCCGTACCGTGAGACTATTACTGAACGTGGATGTCGTCTGCAGGTCGGCCGTGTTGCTCTCCTGTTGTACCGCCTTGAAACTGGACATGTCGCCATCCGTCGGCGACGGCGAAAGGCTCGCATTCTCCTGGGCCTCGCTACTACCGTCGTCGTCGTGGAACTCGTCGACGTAAGCGAGCGATTGCCCGACGGGCGTGGCGTTCAATTCAGTCCGACCGTGCATCTGGGCGATGAACAGGTCGTTGGATTCATTGCGTAACTGCTGTTTGGTCTCGGTTAACAGTTCCCTGAACGTGGACCCGGAACCAGTCTCGTACGCCGAGGGCTCCAGTACGTTGAGGGGCTCGCTTTTGGTCGTTCCCGGGTCGAACCATTGGTTCAAAGCAGTGACGTTGAGTTCCGCGGTTTTGCTGACGGTCGTCTCGTCCGGATTCTCTTTGATGATCCGGACCGAGAGTGAACTCCAGGTGCTGCCCGGCCCCTGATTCAATTCGTATTTGAGTCCCTCCGACGACTTGGTGAAAATCATGTAGTACGTAGTCTGGCCGTCCGTGACTCCGTACACCAACCGGAAGAACCGCGAGGATTGTTTGGATTGATCGCTGGACGCAGTCGTCGGGGAGAAAATTGGGTCGGAGAGCAGCAATCGGTTCACACCCGTTACATTCTTCCAGAGACCGCCTGACGCCGAGATGATTTCTTCGGAGTCGTCACTGCTCCATTCCTGCTTCCCTGACGTTCCCACGGTCGTTCCTTCACCACTCGACGCGGCGGACTCAAACGAGACCACGGTCAGGGTCGTCGTCGGTTCGCCGTTGGCGACGACCGAATCCGTGATCTCGGCCGTGAACTCCTTCGTGCCTTCGTCGTTCGGGACGTATTCGATCGCCGCGATCCCGTTGCTGTCGGTCGTGACGTTCTCCGTGGTACCATTAGGGTAGGTGAACTCGACCGTCACTCCCGAGAGCGGATTGTTGTACGCGTCCCGCACCTCGACACGCACGTCGACGGATTCGTTGATCACCACGGACGTTCCGTCGGGGATCTTGCCGACCACGTAGGCGGGTTTCGGGTCGTTGACGGTGGCGACGTCGTTCTCCTCACGGACCTCGACTTTCGCCATTTTGAGCTTGTACGTCCGACTTCCGTTGAGCGTGATATGGATCCGACCTCCCTGGGATTCGACGTTCAGTACGCGCGGGTTCGACGCTTTGAGTTGTTCGCCGGTCCGGTTGACCCAAGTCTCGGCGGTGATCCCTGGCGGGGTGCCCAGTTCGAGCGTGATGTTGCTACTACCGTCGCCGGTGACGGTGACCGTCCGCGTCGAGGCGCTTATCGGTTCCGTCGTCACCGTCGTCGTCGTTCCCTGCGCGCTGAGGTCGCCGGCGATGAAGAGGAGGTTCAGCTGGTCGCCCTGCAGAAGCGTCTGTCCGGTCATCGGGAGGAAGCGACCGTTCTCGCCGGACGTGTAGCGGTACGCCTGGTGGCCGGTGACGACCATCGGCTGGGCGTCGAAGACGTTGTAGTCGGGTGTGAACCTTACGGCGCGCGTGGTGTAATTGCTCCCTGCGAGACCGTTTTCGACGAACTGCTGTGTATTGTTGGCCTCGCCGCTAACTGTGGTGACGTTCTCGATCGTGATGTTCCGGGTCGCCGTCGTCCGCAATTCACCGATAGGTGGTGGTGGATTGATGAACACCGACCGGGAGGGGTACTCCGCCCCGGTCCGAACGTTCGTTCCGGTCGTCGTGTCCTTGCTCGCCGCGGTGATCACGTCGTTCCTGAGTTCCGTCAGGTCCGACGCTGCGTCCTGATACGCGTTGAACTCGACGCCACGGTTCTGGTCCGGGACGACAGTTGCCTGATAAAGCGAGAGGCTGATGATGAGGAACCCGAACAGCAGTATCGCGCCGACCTGCAGCGCCTGTGCCCGGTCGTCGCCGCGGAAGTCCATTGTCGATAGATGGCCAGCGGGTGCTAAAAGGTCTTGCCCGTGGTTCCGCGCTCGTGCCGGGGGGCTCCGAGAGTCGGCGGCCGGTCATTTTTGTAGCCGGCCCGCGACCGTCCGTTCGTGCAGACCGAGCGGGCGCAGTCGGAGGTCGTCGGCACGATCCTCCTCGTCGCCATCGTCGTCATCGCCGTCAGTACCGTCGGGTCCGTCCTCTTCTTAAGCTTCGACGAGCCGAAGGAGCCGACCGCGGAGGTCAACGCGACTGCCAACGCGACGGCGCTCGAACTCACGCACGTGGCCGGCGAACCGATCGCCGTCGACGAACTCCGGCTCGTCGTTCGCAATGGGACCGACGAGGGGCGCGCGGCGTTCACCGACGGGTCCATATCGAACGGGGACTTCACTGTCGCCGACCGGTGGACGGCGAACTGGACCACGCTGGGAATCGACCCCAACCCCGGCGAACAGGTCACTGTCGTCCTCGTTCACACCCCGAGCAACAGCGTCGTGTATCACGGAACGGTCGTCGCGAGCTGATCGCGACCGAGCTGGATCCTGGAGCCGCCAGCCGGAGCGAAAACGACCGTTCGACGATCGACGTACCACCTCATCGACAAGCCCATAAGCCCCCTTCGTGAACAACCGTGTATGACAGCTGTCGGCATCGACGCCATGGAGATCTGGACGGGGAAGCTGCAACTCGACCTGCCGAACACGTTCGCGCCCGTGAAGGGCGACGACCCGGAGAAGTACACGAAAGGCCTCGGCCTCGAGACGTCGTCGTTCCCGGATGTCTACGAGGACATCGTGACGATGGGCGCGAACGCGGCGAAGCGGCTGATGGACCGGAAGGACCTTTCGCCGGAGGACGTCGGCCGGATCGACGTGGCGACGGAGTCCGCGTTCGACCACTCGAAGCCGGTGTCGACGTACATCGCCGGTTGCCTCGAACAGGTGTACGACGGCGACTTCCGCCACGCCAACAAGGGCGAGCGCAAGTTCGCCTGCGTCGCCGGCACGCAGGCCATCGACGACGCGTACAACTGGATCAAAGCGGGCCGCAACCGGGACAAGGCCGCCCTCGTCGTCGCCACCGACACCGCGCTGTACGAGCGCGGCGACCCCGGGGAGGCAACGCAGGGCGCCGGCGCCGTCGCGCTGCTCATCGACGAGGACCCGGACGTCCTCGAACTGACGGGTGACCAGGGGTACGGCAGCATGGACGAGACGGACTTCCTGAAGCCGAACCAGCAGTTCCCGTCCGTCGACGGCAAGCGCTCGATGCAGGTGTATCTCGCCCGCATGCGCGAGGCCTGGGAGGATTACGAGTCGATCGCGGGCCAGATCGAGCCCGACGACTTCGCGTACAGCCCGTTCCACACCCCCTTCCCGGGGATGGTCCGGAAGGCCGGCCTGTTCGCGTACCGGCGCCTGGTCCGGAACACGCCCGTCGAGGACGACCTCGGCGAGACCATCGGTCGACAGCCGCGTGAGCAGGATTACGAGGACCGCGACGCCTACGAGGAGGCGATCAGCGAGTACATGGACGAGCTGAAGGCGACGGACCTCTACCAGAACTGGTACGCGCAAACCGTCGAGCCCACGCTCGAGCTCTCGCGGAACGTTGGCAACTGGTACACCGGTTCCGTCCACATTGCCCGCGCGAGCGCGCTCCGGCACGCCGCGGAAACGGACCAGGACCTCGCTGGCCAGAAGCTCCTCGTCGCCTCCTACGGCTCCGGCGCGCAGGCCGAGATTCACTCGGAAGTCGTCGCCGACGGCTGGCGCGACGAGGTCGAGGCCCTGAACATCGACGAGCAGCTCGAGTCCCGCTACGACCTCACCTACGACGAGTACGAACAGGTCCACAACGTCCACGATTACGACAAGGACGTCGAGGTCGAGGAGTTCACCGCGCCCGACGGCGAGTTCGTCTTCACCGGCTGGGGCCGCATGAACGAGCGCAAGTACGAATACGCGGAGTAATCCCGCAAAACTGCTGCGGGTTCACGGCCTGGTAGTCGACGAGGCTCGGAGGTATCCACTTTTCAGTGTCGACCGCGTACCAAGCGTATGACCGAAACCACCGACGAGCGCCCCGTAACGCTCGACGACGGCGACGACCTCGCGGAGCTGCTCGCGAGGGAGGAGGTCGCCCTCGTCGACTTCTGGACGAAGGGCTGCTCGCTGTGTGACGCGATGGAACCGGTCGTCGGCAACGTCGCGCGCGTCGCCGACGTGCAGGTCGCGACGCTGAACCCCGGCAACGACATCGACCTCGTCGACGAGCATGACATCCGGAGCGTGCCGACGCTCATCCTCTTCGTCGACGGCGAGGAAGTCGACCGGATCGCCGACGGCTTCGTCGGCGTCGAGGGCGTCCTGTCGATGATCCGCGAGCACGTCCCCGAGCGAGTGCCAGAGGAGGCGGTGCCGGACGCCGACGGCCAAGCCGAAGCCGAAGCGTAGCGGCCCCCTCGCTGAGGAGAGTTTAGAAAGGAACGAGAAAGAATCGGTCGCCGCCTTACGAGGGCGACATTTCGATGTTGAGGCTCTTCTGGATGATCTGGGTGAACGCCATCGAGCAGAGGAAGTACCAGACGATCCACATCTGCATGGGCCCGACGACGCCGGCCGTCCAGCTCACCTCGCCGGCGAGCGGGACGACGAGCCGACCCAGTTCGTAGTGGGCCGTGCTGCCGCGGAAGCCGACCGCCCAGTACATCCAGAGGAAGGCCGGGATGGTGAGGAACATGATCCAGACCATCGGCCGGAACTGCTCTTTGAACATGCCGAGCTGGTCGCCCATCGCCTCCATCTGTTCCTCCTGGATCTCGTCGAGGGCCTCCTGGTCGTCACGCTCCTTGGCGGCCTTCCGGCGCTCCTGGATGTCCTTCATCCGATCCTGGTATTTCCCCATCGTATCCATGTCCATCAGGCTCGCCCGCAGGAGCGTCGAGTAGAGCCCGGTCGCGAGCGCGACCACCATCACGACGACGTAGAACGGGACCATCTCGATGAGTGGTCCGAAGAAGATGTCGACGATACCCGCGATGACGTTCCGGACCGGCCCGTACGCGTAGCCGACGAAGAAGCTGACCGTGACGAGCCCGGCCAGCTTGTCCCACTTCGTCCAGTCGTTGCCCTCGGGCACGTCTTCGTCGCCGCCCGCGCTCTCGCCGCCAGCCGCGGGCGATTCGAGCCCCGCCTCGACGGCCTCGCGGTCCGGAATCGCGAACCCGGACTCGCCGTCGACGAGGACCCCCTTCTCGATGAGGCGACCCCACTGCCCGCTGGTGATCTCGTCGCGGACGTCGACCCACTTGACCTCGCCGTCGCCGGCGTTGTCGAGGACGACTTCGATTGCCTCCCGCATCTCCTCGTCGTCGGCGACGAGGGCGCGGACTTTCCGTTCGACCTTACTCATTAGGACTCCCTATGCGACCACCCGTTAAGAACCTTTTAGGTTACTGCTCCAACGAACGGCCGGCGCTGTGGCTGTTCGGGACGCGAAACGGAACGCGTGGAAAGAAAGCGGTCGGCCGCGGTCGAGTTAGTTCTCGATCGCGTCCGTGATCCGGTCGAAAACCTCGTCCGGGGTGGCTTCGCCGTCGATCTCGATGAGATCGCCCTGCTCGCGGAAGTGCTCGATGACCGGCTCCGTGTTGTCGTAGAAGACCTGCAGCCGTTCGCGAACGGTCTCCTCGGTGTCGTCCTCGCGCTGGATGAGTTCGCCGCCGCACTCGTCGCAGACGCCCTCTTCTTCGGGCGGCTGGAATTCGACGTGGTAGTTGGCGCCGCAGTCGTCGCAGACGCGGCGACCGGTGAGGCGGTCGACGAGTTCCTCCTCGTCAACGTCGAGATAGATGACGGCGTCGAGGTCGGTGATCTCGTCGAGGTACTCGGCCTGGTCGAGGTTACGCGGGTAGCCGTCGAGGACGTAGCCGTCAGCCTCCTCGAGGGCGGCCTTGACGATCTCGTTGACGACCGGGTCCGGCACGAGCTCGCCGGCCTCCATGAACGAGCGCGGCGTCCCGTACTCAGTCTCCATGTCCTTGTTCTGGCGGAGCGCGTCGCCGGTCGTGACGTGTTCGAGGTCGTACTCCTCGGCCAGCTTCTTGCTCTGGGTACCCTTCCCTGCACCGGGGGCACCGAGCAGAAGGATATTGCGGCTCATACTGGTGTCTTGACGGCCGCACGTAAAGCCTTGAAGATACGCGCCAAGACTGCGATTTGTGTGGGATGGTTGATGTGTGTTTGATAGGTTGGCTTCCTTTGAAACTGGTTTTCAGAAGCTGTGGCTGCTACGCTCGAAAGTAGGTGGACGTGTTGAAAGCCCCCGGCTGCTCTTGCTTATAAACTATATATAAAGGTGTAGACGCGCTGCGCTTGACAGCAATGCAAACGCTTTGAAAGCCCTCGGCCGCTCTTGCTTATAAAGTCTATTTAAGGGTGCAGACGCGCTGCGCTTGACAGCAACGCAGACTTCTCGAAAGCCCTCGGCCGCTCTTGCTTATAAAGTCTATTTAAGGGTGCAGACGCTGCTGCGCTTGACAGCAACGCGGACTTCTCGAAAGCCTCGGCCGCTCTTGCTTATAAAGTCTATTTAAAGGTGCTGACGCGCTGCGCTTGACAGCAACGCAATCACCTCGAAAGCCCTCGGCCGCTCGCGGTCGCTGTCCCGAAAATCGGAGATTTTCGGGCTCCGAGAAATCTTCGATTTCTCGCGAAGCAGGATATCTGCGCTCTCCGCACCGCCCGCGCAGATAGTGCCTGTCTCAGCGACTCCCCGTTGGCGCAACCGGCCGTCGCCCTTTCAGTCCGCCAGGACCGCAACAGCGACAGCAACACAACCGCAATCCTCAGCCCTCCCCAGCCTCGGCCGGGGCGCGCCGGCCCGCACCCCGCGGCGCACCCCGCCCTCCCTCGCACGCGTTGCTCGCGCGCGCCACCGCACCAGCCCCGCGACCGCCCGGCAACCGCCGCGAGCGACGCTCGGGCCACCACTCCGGGGTGGGACTGAAAGGGGCAGCCGCTGAGCGGGACGCCCTGCGACGTAAGCACCG
>JBDGPU010000080.1:0-35189 GCA_042219525.1 Halopenitus sp. | reverse complement strand
GCCCGGACCGTCTTCCGAGGCGGTTCCGGCGCCGGCCGAGGCTGGGGAGGACTGAGGCTTGCGGTAGCTGTGCGGTTGCGTTGCCGTCGCTGTCACCGTCGCGGTCCTGGTGGACTGAAAGGGCGACGGCCGGTCGCGCCGAAGGGGAGTCGCTCCGACGACCCCTATCCGCGGCGGGCTGTGCGGAGAGCCGCGGATATGTCGCGGAGCGACCGCGAGCGGCCGAGGGCTTTCTGGGTGTCTGCGGTGCTGTCAAGCGCAGCAGCGTCTACATCTTTAAATATGGCTTTAAAGTAAGAGCGGCCGAGGGCTTTCGAGGTGTTTGTGGTGCTGTCAAGTGCAGCAGCGTCTGCACCTTTAAATGCAGTTTATAAGCAAGAGCGGCCGAGGTCTTTCGAGGAGTCTGCGTTGCTGTCAAGCGCAGCAGCGTCTACATCTTTAAATACAGATTTAAACTAAGAGTGGCCGAGGGTTTTCTGGGTGTTTGCGGTGCTATCAAGTGCAGCATCGTCTGCACCTTTAAACATGGTTTATAAGCAAGAGCGCCCGAGGACTTTCGAGGAGTCTGCGTTGCTGTCAAGCGCAGCAGCGTCTGCCCTTTTAAACCAATTAAAAGTGAGTAACCGTGGAGTATCAAGAACGAGCGCCACCATCGAAAAACCAACAACCGAATAAAATCCGCTATCACCTAAAAACCCGAGCGCTACTGTCTGCGTCGCGCGACGACCACCGTCGCGGTCAGGAGTGCGACTAACAGCACGGCACCGACGATCTCGGTGGTGGAGAGGCCGGACCCGGGCTGGGCCTGCTCGCCGGCGACGGCGCCCTCCGCAACCGTCTCGGTGGGGGTGGCCGTCTCGGTCGGCGTGTCAGTCGCGGTCTCGGTCGGCGTCGCGGTCGGCGTCGCCGTTTCGGTGGGCGTCTCGGTGGTCGGCATGCCGCTCGTGGTCACGGCGAACACCGAGAAGCTGCCCGTCTTGGCTTCGACCACGAGGGAATCGCCCGTGACGGTGGCCGAGGTGTCGAGCGCGGACCACTTGGAGCCGTCGTAGTGCCAGACCACGACGTCCTCGACGGAAGCGTCACCGAGTTTGCTCGCGTCGAAGACGAACCTGATCGTGGCGCTGTCGTCGGTGTTCCCGTCCGGCACGGAGATGTCGTACAGCCCCATCACCTCGCCGGATTGGACCGCGTCCGGCCGGTCGAGCCTGGCCGGGAAGCCCTCGAGGCGGTCGACGATGACGAAGCCGTCGGCCGTGGCGTCCTCGAAGGTGATGGTGTCGACGTCACCGCCGGGGAGCGTCACGGTCGTCGCACCCTCGACGATGGTGTAGTGGCGCTCAGCCACGTTCGCCGGGAGCTTGGGCTCGTCGCTGGGGTCGTTCGGGCCCTCCTCGTAGTCCGTGCTGGCTTTGGCGACGTCGACCGTGAACGTCGTCTGCAGCGTGTTTCCGGCCGCGTCCGTCGCGGTCAGCGTGACGTTGTAGGTGCCGGCCGAGTCGTAGGTGTGGGTGACGGTGGCACCCGAGGCCGACGTCCCGTCACCGAAGTCCCACTGCGCGCTCGCGATGGGGCTGTCCGCGTCCGAGATGCTGAACGAGACCGACTCGCCCGCCGTCGCGTCGCCCACAGTGAGGCTCGAGGCGTCCGGTGCCGTGGTGTCGAGCGTCATCGTGACGACTTCCGTGTCCGAATCGGTCCCGGCTGTTGCGGTAACCGGGATCTCCTTCTCGCCGTCGCTGATCCCACTCGCGTCGACCGTCACTGCCGCAGTCCACGTCTCGCCGCTGACGTTGGTCAGTTCGACGCTCGACGGGCCGCCGATCGCGGAGGCGTCCGCAGTCACGTTGTCAGCGTTGCCCTGCACGTCGACGGTGATGTTCACCGTTTCGCCATCGTTGGCGTAGCTATCACTGTCCTCGCCCACGACCCGCATGTTGTGCACGCTCGGGGCCGACGTCGAGACGGACACCGAGTCGGTCAGCATCGGGTGGAGCTCCGTCCCGCGGTCCGAGAGGACCATCTGGAGCGTGCCGTTGTACTGGCCGTCGATGGCCCCCTCGAACGTCGCCGTGTATTTCTTCCAGCCGTCGCTCGTCGTTGACTCGCTGAAATTGGAGCGACTGAGCGAGTGGAGGTTCCCGTCCGGGTCCTCGATCGATACGTCGATGCCCTGGAGCGCGACTGCCGACTCGAACGAAACAGTGATGTTCTGGCCGGTCCGGTTCACCAGCGTGAAGTTCCGCACCTCGAACGGCGGGGCGTCAACGCTTTTCGCAGGACCGGAGTTCTGGTACACGCCGATCTGATTGCCGTCGGCGTTAACAGATCCAGTAGATCCGCTGAGCGTGACGTATCTACCGTTGCCGCCGTCCGAATAGAGGACCTCGAGTCGGTCGTCTCCGGTCCAATCGGCGGCAGCCAGCGGCGCCTTGTCCGCCCCAGTCGCCAGTTTCTCCGTGGCGCCGCTCGCGTTGACCAGTTTCACGTTCTCGGAGGTGTCGACCGTCGGCACACGAACCTGCCCATCGCCGTCGAAGTCAGCCGGTGCACCGATACCGATACCGTTGTTCTGCCCGATCTGGTATCCGGTACTCTCGACGGTACTGCCGTCGAAGTAGTCGATCTGGTTGTTTGTGTCGGCAAAGACGATGTCCTGATCGCCGTCGCTGTCGAAGTCAGCGATCCCGGCAACACCGTTCGTTCCCTCACTCGACATCACTTCGGTAGTGGTTCCGTTTGCGTAGACGGCGCTGATGTACCCTTGCGAGTTCGTGTAGAAGATCCGCTTGGTTCCGTCGCTGTCCCAGTCGCCAACCCCGATGTGGGATTTGGAGTATTGGGCGTTCGAAGCGAGGATGGTCCCGTCCGCGCCGGGCTCGGCCTCGACGATACCCAGCTTGCCCTGGCTGGTCACGTACGGAACCTCCAACACGCCGTCCTCGTCGATGTCCGTAACGGCTCCGACGAGTTCAGCGGACACGCCCGTCGCGGACTCGGTGCCGTCTTCGTACACGATAGTGACTCTGCTGTTGCTCTTGTCGATGTACGCGAACGAGACGTTCTTCGACTCCGACTGCGTCGTCGTCATCGACGCCAGCTCAGTTGAACTACTGTCCAGCGCCGCCGCGCCCTCGGGACTCCCCACCGCTCCCACCGCCCCGACGCCGGCGACGCTCACGACTAACGCGATGACCATCGTCACCGCGAACGCCTTTTTTACCGACCGGCCCGGATGTTTCGAGCTCATACAGTAAACTGACTCGGGATATTCGGATATAATCCGCGGCCAGCGGCCTCAATGAGCCAAAAAGGGTGATGGCCAGACCGCCTACTCCTCCCGGACTGGAACCGCGTTGAACTCCTCCGCGAGCTGGTCGGCGACCTCGGCGGTGACGGCGATGACGAGCGGGCCAACGATGACGCCGATCATACCGACCGTGAGGACGCCGCCGACGAAGCCGATGAAGTAGAGCGTCGCCGGGATCTGCGCCGTCTCGGCTGCGAGCCGGGGACGAATAAATAGATCGGGCGCCCACGCGATGAGGAACCCGCCGACGAAGAACAGCGCGACGGCGAGCGTGACCTGTCCGAGCAGGAGGTGGTAGGCGACGAGCCCGAGGATCAGCAGGATCGGTCCGAGCACGGGGATGAACTGGAGGACGCCGGCGACAGCCGCCAGGCTGAGCGGCGATGGGTAACCGAACGCGACGAAGACGGGGATGGCGATGACCACCGTCGCGATCGCCGTCGCCGCCTGCACCACGTAAATCCCGTAGAGCGTCTGTCGCGCGCGGACGTGCAGCGAGTCGGCGACGTCGCGGTACGCGGGCGGGACCAGCCCCATTGTGGCCTGTCGCGTCCGGGATTCGTAGTACAGGAGGCCGTAGACGACGAACGCGAACAACCCGAGCTTGATCAGCAGGACCGGCATCGCGCCGCCGACGGACCGCGCGGTCGACGCCAGCAGGTCCACACCGCGGCCGATCAGGTCCGCCATGACGACCGTCGTCGAGAACTCCCAGACAGTGATCGTCACCTCGTCCGGCATGCCCCGCAGGAACGCGACGAAGTCCTCCAGCCGGAGGAATAGCAGCGCTGCGACGGGGGAAAACACCGCGAGCGTCCCGACGAAGCCCGCGACCGTCGCGGTCAGGGAGGCGATCCGCTGTGACGCCCCGCGACGCCGAAGGTGCCGCCGGACCGGCGCCAGCACGTACGCGACGGTCAGCGCGAAGAAGACCGTGGCGGCGACTTCCCACAGCAGCGCGAGCGCGAGCAGCACGAGCAGGACCAGCAGCGCACTGAGCACTCGCTGTCGTTCGACCATAGAGTGTCCCCGTTGCCCGGTGTCTTAAAAGGGACCGTCGACGTCGCGGTCGGCGGTCGACGTTGCGGTCGGCGGTCGACGTTGCGTTCGGCGTCGGCGTTGCGGTCGGCGGTCGACGTTGCGGTCGACGTCGCAGACGACGTTGCGGTCGGCGATCGACGTTACGGTCGGCGTCGACGTCGCGGTCAGCGGTCGCAACTCGTGCTACCGCGAACCATGGTACCGTATATTTCGTGTACGGCGCGTGCATAGCCGGGAATCACTTTTCCCTCCGCCAGCCCAAATATCGGCAGTGACATCCGACCCGCTTTTCGACGACGTGAGTGTCGACGACCTCCATCTCGACAACCGGCTCGCGCTGGCGCCGATGACCCGGACGAGCGCGACCGACGACGGCGAAGCGACCGAACAGATGCGCGACTACTACGCCAAGTTCGCCCGCGGCGGCTTCTCCCTCCTCGTCACCGAGGGCGTTCACCCCGACACGGCCCACAGCCAGGGCTACGACAACCAGCCCGGGCTGGCGACCGACGCCCAGGCCGCGTCCTGGGAGCCCGTCGTCGAGGCCGTCCACGACGAGGACAGCGCGATGCTCGCCCAGCTGATGCACGCCGGCGCGCTCTCGCAGGGCAACCGGTACGAGGACGACTCCGTCGCCCCCTCCGCGGTGACCCCGAAGGGCGAGCAGCTGCCCATCTACGGCGGCGAGGGCGAGTTCCCGACCCCGCGCGCGCTCGACGTCGACGAACTCGACGAGATCCGCGCTGACTTCGTCGCGGCCGCCGAGCGCGCTGTCGACGCCGGCTTCGACGGCGTCGAGATCCACGGCGCGAACGGCTACCTGCTCGACCAGTTCCTCACCGACTACACGAACGAGCGCGACGACGAGTACGGCGGGAGCGTCGAGAACCGCGTCCGCTTCCCGGCCGAGGTCGTGGAGGCGGTCGCCGACGCCACGCCCGCGGACTTCGTCGTCGGCGTCCGCGCCTCCCAGACGAAGGTCAACGACGACGAACACGAGTGGGCTGACGAGGCGCAGGCCGCGATCGTCTTCGAGGCCTTCACCGACGCCGGCGCCGACTACGTCCACGTGACCGAGCCTGACGTCCGTGTGCCCGCCATCGGCGACGACGGCCCGACCCTGACGGAACTGGCCGTCGAGCATGCCGACGCGCCGGTGATCGCCAACGGCTCCCTCGGCGACCCCGAGGACGCACGGAACGCCGTCGATCAGGGCGCGGACCTGGTCGCCCAGGCAACGCCAGCCCTGGCGAACCCCGACTGGCCGAACCGCGTCGCCGGCGGCGATCCCCTCGACGAGTTCGACTTCGAGGCGACGCTGCTCCCCACCGCCGAGATCGACGACAGTGAAACCCCGGCGGCGACGCCGGCAGACGACTAGACGGTCTTCGCGGTCGACGCCGCTTTTTATACCCGTGTGACCCACCCCCGCAGTCGCGACCATGCGCTGTCGTTTTATATCACTGGGTGCAACCACTCGTTAATGAGCAACAACGAGATGCCGCGAACGCGTCGCCGCTTCCTGACCGCGGCCGGGGCTGCCGGCGTGGCGGGACTGGCCGGCTGTTCCGCCGAGAAGACGGACACGGAGACGCCAGCCGACACCGCGACCGAGACAGCGACGGAAACGGGCACGACGACCGGCGACATGGAGCCGGAAACCCTCGTCGTCGGCACCTACAGCGCCTTCATCGACGCGCCCTCGTCGAGCCCCGGCGCGTGGGTGAAACGCAAGTTCGAGGAGCAGTTCGACGCGCGCCTCGTCTGGCAGACGCCCAGCAACGAAGTGAACTACTACGTCGAGCGGCAGAAGGCCGGCGTCGACGTCGAGGCCGACATGTACCTCGGGCTCAACACCGACGACCTCGTCCGCGTCGATAAGAAGCTCGACGAGGACCTCTTCGTCGAGGCGGGCGACATCGCCGGACTCGGCGACGTCAAGTCCGCGCTCCAGTTCGACCCGAAGAACCGCGCCGTCCCGTACGACACGGGCTACATCAGCCTCGTCTTCGACGGGACCTCGGTCGAGGCCCCGCCGACGTTCGAGGGACTCCTGAAGGAGGAGTTCAAGGGCGACCTCATCGCGCAGAACCCCGCTAGCTCCGCAACCGGGCGCGCGTTCCTGCTGCACACGATCAAGCAGTTCGGCGAGGACGGCTACCTCGACTACTGGAAGAAGCTCCAGAATAACGACGTCCGGGTCCTCGGCTCCTGGTCCGACGCCTACAGCGCGTGGTCCAACGGCGAGGCGCCGATGGTCGTCTCCTACTCGACCGACCGGGTGTACGCCAGCCGGTACGACCAGAACATGGAGAAACACCAGATCCGCTTCCTCAACGACCAGGGGTACGCCAACCCCGAGGGGATGGCCGTCTTCGACGGCGCCTCCAACGCGGGCCTCGCACGCGACTTCATGAGCTTCCTGCTCCAGCCCGAGATCCAGGGCGGCATCGCCAAGCGCAACGTCTCCTTCCCGGCGACGACCAACGCCAAGCTGCCAGAGAACTACGCGAAGCTCGCAAAGGAGCCGCCGGAACCGGTGACCTTCACGTACGAGGAGCTCAAGGGCTCCGTTAGTGGCTGGATCGACGAATGGGAGCGGCAGTTCGCCAGCAACTGACGACGTGAGCGACGCCGGTCGCGAGGGATCGGCCCGCGGGAGAGTCGACCGCGCGCGGACGGACGGCGGAGCAGTCGACCGCGAGGGAGCCGACCGCGGGAACGCGAAGCAGGATGGAGCCGACGCGAGGGCCGCCCGCCGGCGTGTCCGCGACCGCGTCGAACGCCGCGCGCTGACGGGACTCGCCGTCGCGACGGTGTTACTCCTGCTCGTCGTCTTCTACTACCCCGTCGCGACCGTCTTCGTCGATGCCGTCGTCGTCAACGGGCAGGTAACACTGCGCGTCTTCGCCAAGATTCTCCAGGACCCCTTCTACTTCGGCGAACTTGCGCGACTGCTCTCTGGCGTGCCGCCGTCGACGGTGCTTGACTCGTTGCTCTCACCGAACCCCCGGCTCGGCATCGTCGGCTTCACCGCGTATCAGGCGGTGCTGTCGACGGTCGCCAGCGTCGCCCTCGGCCTCCCGGCGGCGTACCTGCTCGCGCGCTACGAATTCCCCGGGCGGCGCACGCTCCGGTCGCTGACGATCCTCCCGTTCGTGCTCCCGTCGATCATGGTCGCGGTCGGCTTCGTCGCCACGTTCGGGGACAACGGGACCCTCAACGCCGTCCTTGGCGCCGTCGGCCTCGGCCCGATGAACCTGCTGTTCACGCTCGAGGCCGTCGTCATCGCACACGCCTTCTACAACGCGCCACTCGTCGCCCGCGTGACGACCGCGGCGTGGGAGTCGGTCGACGCCAGCGCCGTTGAAACCGCCCGAAGTCTCGGGGCGAGCCCGCTCCGGGCGTTCCGGGACGTCGTCGCGCCCCAGATCGTCCCCGCCGTGTTGATGGGGGCGACGCTCACCTTCGTGTTCACCTTCGGCACCTTCCCCATCGTCCTCGCGCTGGGCGGGTTCCAGCTCGCGACCGTCGAGGTGTTCGTCTACCGGCTGATCCGCGACCTCAACTACGCGCAGGCGGCGGCGCTCGCCATCGTCGAACTCGTGATCTCGCTGGGCGTGCTGTACGGCTACCTGCGCTACGAGGCGCGACACGCGATTCGGGCGCGCGGCGTCCGTCCGCTGCCGCGGAGGCCGCTGCGACCTCCCGCGCTGTCCGTCCGCGAGCTGCTGCCGCGGGTCGGCCTCGCGGCGTACGCCGTCGTCGCCCTGCTGCTGTTCGTCGCGCCCATCGCGAGCATGCTGTACGCGAGCGTCGCCGGCCCGGACGGGCTCACGCTCGCCCACTACCGCTTCCTGCTGGAGCGCCAGACGACCGGCGCCGCGTTCCAGGTACAGCCCTGGCCAGCCGTCCGCAACTCGCTGGCGTTCGGCGTCGCGTCGCTGCTCGTGGCGCTGCCGATGGGCGTCGTCGTCGCCGTGCTGACGACGCGGACGTACCGCGGGCGCAAAGTCGTCGACGCCGTCGGGATGGCGCCCCTGTCCGTCTCCGGTATCGTCGTCGGGCTCGGCCTCCTCCGGGGGCTCGTCTTCGGCGTCGAAATCGGCGGGTGGCGCATCGCCGCGAGCGGCGCGCTTGCCATCGTCGCCGCCCACGCCGTCGCCGGCTACCCCTTCGTCGTCCGGACCGTCGCGCCCGGGTTGGAGGGGCTCGACCCGAGCCTCGTCGAGTCCGCGCGGGCGCTCGGCGCGTCGCGGGCGCGGGCGCTCGTGGACGTGGAACTCCCGCTCGTCTGGCCCGGCGTCGTTGCCGGCGCCGCCTTCGCGTTCGCCATCTCGATGGGCGAGTTCTCCGCGACCATCGTGCTCGCGACGGGCACGAACCAGTACACGATGCCCATCGCCATCGAGCGCTTCATCGGCCGCCGGCTCGGCCCCGCGACCGCGATGGGGGTCGTGCTGCTCGTCGTCACCAGCGTGAGCTTCGTCGTCATCGATCGACTCGGAGGGGATAGCTATGGACTCTAGGGACTCACAATCAGCAACCGAGACCAGCACCGACGCCAGCGACGTCGCCACCAACCGCGACGTCGATGGCGACCGCCACAGCACCGACGACGGCGACGGCAACCGCGACCGCGACGGCGACCGCAACGTCGCCGTCGCACTCGACGGCGTCACGAAGCGTTTCGCGACGACGACCGCCGTCGACGACGTGAGCCTCAGGGTGCGCGAGGGCGAGTTCTTCACGCTCGTCGGCCCCTCGGGCTGCGGGAAAACGACGACGCTCCGGCTCGTCGCCGGCTTCGAGGAGCCCACCGCGGGGACGGTCCGATTTGGCGGGGAGAACGTCGTGGGCGTCCCCCCGGAGGACCGCGACGTCGGCGTCGTCTTCCAGAACTACGCGCTGTTCCCGCACATGACCGTCCACGAGAACGTCGCCTACGGGCTCAACTTCGCGGACCCGCCAGGCGGCGTCACCGTCGACGAGCGCGTCGCCGAGCTGCTCGACCTCGTCGACCTCGGCGGGATGGGCGACCGCGACCCCGAGGAGCTCTCCGGGGGGCAAGCCCAGCGCGTCGCCATCGCGCGGGCGCTCGCGCCCGGCCCGGACGTGCTCCTGCTCGACGAGCCGATGAGCGCGCTCGACGCGCAGCTCCGGGAGCGATTGCGGGTCCAGGTAAAGCGCATCCAGTCGGAGCTGGGCATCACGACCATCTACGTCACGCACGACCAGGAGGAAGCGCTCGCCATCTCCGATCGCGTCGCCGTGATGCGCGACGGCACGACAGAACAGGTGAGTCCGCCGCGAGAGCTATACCGACAGCCCGACTCCCGGTTCGTCGCGGAGTTCGTCGGCGACAACAACGTCTTCGAGGGCGAGGTCGTCGAGCCGCCAGCCGCCGAGCTTGGGGGGGAATCTCCACCTGAAACGAAGGGGGTTGCCAACGGGTCACAGGTGGCCACCGTTCGCGTGGGCGCGGAGACGCTCCGGATCGACGCGGCCGGTCGGGACCTCGCCGCCGGCGACGCGGTCACGTTCTGCGTGCGGCCGGAGCACCTCACGGTCGACGCCGACGCCAACGCGCTGACGGCGACCGTCGAGAGCGCGGAGTTCCTCGGGGAGACAACCCGCGTCCACCTCGACTGGCAGGGCCGCGACCTGCTCGTGCGCACGCTCGACCCCCTCGAAGGCGAGGTGACGGTCGGCTTCGACCCCGCGGACGCACACGTTATCGACGGAGAATAGGCAGCGCGGTGGCGTTACGGCACGTCGCCTGGTCAGGGCGCGACGCCGACGGTCAACAGCGTCCCCCAGGTGCGGTAGCGGTCGACCATCGCCTCGCGCGTCTCCCAGTTCTCGGTCGGGAACTCGCTTTCGTCCGGGATGTCGATCTCGCGGTCCGGGACGTTGTCCTGTTCGGCGACGTGGAGACCGGCCTCGCGGAACGCCTCGCGGTACTCCTCACGGCTCCAGCGCGTCATCTCGATGGAGATGTTCTCCTGCCAGTCGTGGGAGGGCTCGTTCTCCTCGTAGTAGTTGACGGCACAGTAGAATGTGCCGCCCGGCTTGAGGACGCGACGGACCTCACGGAGCGTGCTGTGGGGGTCGCTCGCGTAGTAGAAGGCCTCCATGCTCCAGACGTGGTCGATGGAGTCGTCCGCGAACGGGAGACTGTCGAAGTCGCCGACGACGAAGCCGACCTGGTCGTCGTCGGTGTACTCGCGGGCGTTGCGGGCCATCTCCGGGGCGCCGTCGAGCCCGTAGCCGCGGCCGACGTCGCGCTCGCGGAGCGCCCGGAGTGCGTACCCCGAGCCGGTGCCGAGGTCGAGGACGGTGTCGCCCGCCTCGACCGGCATCCGCGCGAGCGCGTGCTTCGCGGTGTGCCAGTGGCGCTCCTCCATGCCGCGGTCCTTCCCCGCGGTCGCCCACTCGTCGAACTCCTCGCGTACGCTCATATCCCGGCTATCGGCCGGCCGCGTAAAACCGGTTTGGACCCGGCGCGGGATACCGTCGGAGAGCCTGGGGTGATCGCAGAGCACCAGCGGGCGTGTGATCTGGCCTCACAACTTAAGGTCATCCGGCGGTTCCCGCCTGTATGGACTACTCGCTCGCCATCGAGAACGGGCCCGACACGATCCCCGGCGGCACTGGGATTCTGCTGCTCCACCCGAGCATCGGCGAGACGGACCGCATCGACACGGACTTCCTGAAGGAGGACACCGACGCGTTCCTCGTCGTCTCCACCCGCACCACGGCGCGGGAGGTCGAGCAGAAACTGGAGTACTACGACGTCGACGAGTCGAAGGCGACCATCCTCGACACCCTCTCCGTCGAGCGCGGCTACTCGCGCCGTTCCGCCGAAAACGTCTACTACGTCGCGGCTCCGGACGACCTCGACGGCGTCGTCGACCGCGTCGGGCGCTTCCTCGACGAGAGCGAGGGGAAACGGCGGGTGTCCGTCGACTCGCTCACGGAGATGGCCTACTACGCCGACGACGACGCGACCTACGACGCGACCGCGGCCATGCTCGCCCACCTCGACGACCACGACGCTGTCGGCCTGTTCCATCTCTCGAAGGAGGTCCACGAGAGCGCGACCATCGACCGGTTCCGCGACCTCTTCGACGTCGTCCTCGACCTCGACGAGGACGGCAACCTCGTCGTCGAGTCGAGCCTCTAGGCGAGCGTCGCTCGCGACGAGAAGTCGACGGAGAACGCGCTCAGGGCGCGCCGGTCACCGCGTCGCGTCGTCCGCATCGTCCGCGTCGTCCGATTCGTCGTCGGGCTCTGCCTCCGCGAGCGCGTCGAACGTCTTCTCCGCCCACTGGACCGCGTAGGCTGCGCCGTGGTCGCGATAGGCGCTGGTGTCGAGCGCCGCGAACGGCGCCGGAAGTTCGAGCCCGTGCCGGACCGCCGAGCAGGCGTACTCCGTCGCGTCAGCGAAGTCGGTGTCGCCGCGCGCGACGCGCTCGGGGAGCTGTTGGAGGCGACCCTCCAGCCGCCCGCCGGCGTCCTGCCAGGCCGCAAAGAGGCGGTCGTGCTCGCCCTCCCAGTCGGCGAACACCTCGCGGGTACACAGGCCGATCCAGGCGTCGAACAGGGCGTTCGCGACCTGATAGACGTCGGTCGGGCCGGGGCCAAGTGGGTCGTCCGGGTCGCGAATGGCCGCGTCAAGGTCGCGGTAGCGCTCGCCGAAGAATGGGAGGAAATGCTCGGGGATCCCGTCGACGTCGGCCTCGACCGCCCCCGGCGGTACCGTCGCTCGCGACGGCGCAGGCTGGTCGGCCGACGTGTCGCCGGCTGCCGGTTCGGTCACCGCGCCGACCTCGACGATGGCTTCGGCGACGAGGAACGCGAGGAAGTCGTCGGGCGTCGTCTCCGCGCGGCGCTTGACGAGGACCGTCTCCGGGTTCGTCTGGTCGGTCCAGGTGACGGTGCCCGCGCCGGGCATGCCGACCGTGAAGTCCGTGCCAGCGTACCGGCGAAGCAGCGTCGGCACGTGTTCGGGCAGCCACTCCGGCGGGTACGTCGCCGGGTCGAGGCCGTCGACGAACAGTCCGAGGTCCTCCGCGGCCTCCGGGGGGATGGTCTCGAAGTCGGCCTCCGTATCCAGGACGGGGCTTTCCGGCGCGTGCGCCTCGCGGATCGATTCGACGTCGGTGTCGAGGTCGCGGACCGAGAACATTCAGGCGAACGCGTACGTCAGCACGAGCAGTATGGCCAGGACCGCCGAGACACCGACCGTTCCGACCACGATCTCCGTCGCTTGGTTCATACTCGCACATCTGGCGGCGGGCCGCTTAAAACCTCTCAGATCCAGTCGCAGGTCCGGGATCGGTCGCCCCAGCGTTTGGGCCCAGCGTTCGTCCCCAGCATGCGGGCCCAGCGTTCGGCCCCAGTGTCGAGCGACGCTAGCCCGACGTCTTCGCCACACGGAACCACTCGCCGTCCCAGGTCAGCGTGTAGCCGAACAGCGCCGACAGCGTGAGCAGGCCGAACAGTGGGATGACGACCGGCGCCGCCGCGATGGCGCCGACCCACGTCGTCGCGGAGCTGTCGGCAACGCCGTCGGCGACGTCGACCCACAGCAGGCCGCCGACCAGCAGCCCAAGCAACGCCAGCGGCGCCAGGTACAGCGATGCTGCGTCCGCCAGGAAGAGGACGAGGAACTTCGAGACGAGGGTGAGCGTCAGCAGGCTCCCGAGGAGGCTCGTCGCGATGCGGCCGAACGAGAGGAGCCGACGCTTCGGGTCGCCGCCGCTGGCCTTGCCGGAAAGCACGCGATGCAGGTACTCGACCTGCCCGGTGCGCCAGCGCTTGCGCTGGCCCCAGAGGTCCCGCAGTGTGTGCGGCGCCTCCATCGTGTTAACGTGGTTCCGGTGCTGTTCGACGTCGAGCCCGTGGCGGAAGGCCGCGTGCGCGAACGCGAGGTCCTCCGTGAGACAGTCCTGATAGCCCCCGACCGATTCGAGCGCGTCGCGCGTGAACGCCGTGGACGAACTCCGGCAGTTGGTGAAGCCCGTCAGCTCGACGAGCTGGTAGCTGGCGTGGAACAGCGCGCGCTCACAGTACGCGAGCGTCTCCACGAGCCCCGTGGGCTCCGGGACGCGGCGGCCCTGGAAGACGTCGACGCCGTCGGTGAGCCGTCCCATCGCGGCCGGGACGAACGATGGCGCGACCACCTCGTCGGCGTCGAAGACGACGAAGTGGTCGGCGTCCGAGCGCGCGACCGCACTGTTGATGGCGCCGGATTTCGACCCCGGACGGTCGTTCTCCCACACCTCGACCGTCGGCTCGTCGGCCGCGAGCGACTCGGCCGCCCGAATCGTCTCGGTGTCGCCCGGTTCGGTGACGACCCGGATCCGGAGGTTCTCGTAGTCGCTGTCGAGCAGGCTCTCCACGCTCCGTTCGACGACGGCGCCGTCCCGGAACACCGGAATCAACGCGTCGACCGGCGGGCCGTCGTGGCGGTACGTCTTCGGGTCGCGGGAGCGCGACACCTCCCAGAGGAGGAGAGCTCCCGAACAGAGGAGGAAAGTGGTGAACACGACGAACGAGCCCACCGCTTTCAGGTAGAGGAGCTTGAGGCTCACGACCCACAGTACCACCGTCACAGTGGTGACCTGTAACCCCTGCCAGAACCCGATAGCCAGCAGTCCGAAGGCGCCGCTGGCGACGCCGATCCGCTCGGCGGCGCTGCGCGCACGGGTGCCCGCTGACTGCAGGTACCGGCGTATCATACCGACTCTCAGGTGCGGGACCGATATATCTCTGTTGCACCCTTCCCGACATAATGGGAATACGCCACATGGGTGGTCCGGGTGCCGGGGGGACTTCGTTCCGGCTGATCCCGCCGTGGGGACAACTTAAGTGTCCGACTCCGATACGGTGGACTATGCACGTTCGTGATGCAGTGGAGGCGGACGCGGCCGCGATCGCGTCCCTCGCGGACCAGCCCACTGCCGCGGCCCGGAACCTCGTCCACGACCGGTCGGTACGCGTCGGCGTCGACGACGGAGCCGTCGATCTGGATCCCGACCCAGATTCGGATCCGGATCTGGGTCCGGCTCCGAGTGCTCCTGTGGACCCGGAGGATCTGCTCGGGTTCGTCGCCTTCGACGCGGAGCTAAACGCCGTTCACGTCACCGGATTCGGCGGCACACAGGACGCTCTCGAGCGGCTACTCGGGGAACCGGCCCGGTTCGCGGCTCGCGAAGGAATGGTCGTGGAAGCGCTCGTCGAGGCCGACGAGACGGACCGACGGTCGGCCATCGAAGGAGCCGGGTTCGAGGACGTCGGCGCCGGCCCCCAGTTCGATGGGTCGCCGACGCGTCGGTATCGGCTCGATCCGGCGTCGGTCGACGACGGATGAAAATCGAGACTACGAGAACTTTCTGACCGTCATCTCCAGCGTGTCGAGGTCGAGGATGGGCGCGTAGCCGGCGTCGGGGTCGATGTTGACGGACTCCTGGAAGTCGGTCTGGGCCTGCCAGCAGCCGGAGTTGACCGCGAGGACGTTGTGGTACTTCCCCCAGCCGAGCTTGTGGACGTGCCCGGTGTGGAACACGTCCGGCACCTCGTCGATGGTGAGGTAATCCTTCTCCTCCGGCGCCATCCGGACGTGGCCGCCGTACTGCGGCGCGACGTGACGCTTCTTCAGGAGCTGGTACATCGCCTTGTGGGGGTCGTCGTAGCTGGCCTTTGCCTCCGGCAGCTCGGCGATGACCTCGTCGAGCGAGACGCCGTGGTACATCAGGATGGAGACGCCCTCGACGGTCACCGTCGCCGGGTTGCTGACGATCCGCGCGTCGTGGGCGGACATGATCTCCCGGAGCTCCTCGTCGAAGCCGGGCTGGGGCTCCGCGAGCCGAACCGCGTCGTGGTTTCCCGGGATCATCACGATCTCCATGTCGCTGGGGACCTCCTTGAGGTGCTCCGAGAACGTCTCGTACTGCTCGTAGATGTCGACGATGTCGAGCTCGTCGTCCTGGTCCGGATAGACGCCGACGCCCTCGACCATGTCGCCGCAGATGAGCAGGTACTCGACGTGTTCGGCCTCGTCGGTGTGGAGCCACTCCGCGAACCGGTGCCAGGCGTCGGCCATGAACTCGTCGGAGCCGACGTGGACGTCGGAGATGAGCGCCGCCTGCACGTGGCGGTCGGCGGTCGAGGGCTTGTGCGTCCGGGGGACGTCCGGGAAGTGGATCGAGTCCGCGAACAGGATGCCGGCGTCGTCGGCGAGCGTGCCGTCGATGGCGATGCACTCGTCCATCATGATCTCCTCGACCATGTCGGCGATCCCCTTGTCCTTCATCACCAGCGCGGGGAACGTGCCGGTCGTGTCCTCCAGCTCGATGAGCCAGTGGCCCGAGGCCGTCGACCGCACGTCGTTGACGAGCCCGATCATCGCCGCGTCCTCGCCGCCGGCCATGTGCTGGATCGACTCCGCCGGGCGGTGGTTGACGCGGCCGCGCAGCAGCCCCGAGAGCCGCTCGTAGCGGTCACGGAACGTCTGGACGAAGTGCTTGTACTCGCCCGTCCCCGTGCTCTGCCCGGTCATGTCGTTCGCGATCTCGAGCGAGCGCAGCGAGGGATCGCGGTCGTGGACCGAACCCGTTGACCCCGCGGCCGTCGATCCCGCGGCCGTCGATCCCGCGTCCGTCGATTCCGCACCCGTCGATTCCGCACCCGTCGACCTGCCGTTCGACCCCTTCGTTTCAACTGGAGCAGCGCCCTCAGCTCCGTCCGACCGGGAACCGGGCGTTCCAGTTGAAACGGAGGGGTGTCCGTTCTCGGATTCCCCATCGTCCTGCAGGCTCGCTCCGGCGCCTTTCCGGGCCGACCCCGTCGCCGTCGCCGCATCCGCGCCCGGGGCAGTCGGCGCGTCGGGGGCGCCGTCGGCGTCGAGGACTGCGCGAACGTGTTCGGTCGTGATGCGGAGCGCATCGTCGGGTGCGTGTTCGATGGCGGCCTCGAGCGCGAGCGCAGGCTCGGGTGAGCCAGCGAGAATCGTGACGGCCTCGCGCTCGGCGTTGTAGCCACGGCTCGCGAGTTCGCTGACGATGCGGGAGGGCGTCTCCAGAGGCACACACGTCGGAACGGGGGAAGCGGTCAAAAGAATGCCGAACCCAGAAGCTTGAAAGCTGAACACGGTCAAAGACGTTCCAATGGATTCCGGGGACCGTCCGTCGGCAGCGGACGAGGACGACGGCGACGACGCCACCACTGAGGAACCGGATCAAGATGAGATAACTGAGAACCCCGACGCCACGGCACCTGAGGAACGCGCGAGCGACACGGGATCTGACGTCGGCACGGGCTCTGACGTCGGCACGGGCTCTGACGTCGGCACGGGCTCTGACGTCGACGCACAGCAAGCCACAGCCGACGCCCGGGAGACCACCCCAACCGGTGTTGCCGCCACGGAAGCTGCGGCATCGACGTCGGACTCCACAGGGGCTACGGCGTCGTCGACGTCCGACGCTGCAACGTCGACAGGACCGGAGTCCTCGGGGACGGCCCGGGCACCCGATCCGGAACCGGGGACGGCCGCGGCCGACGACTCCCCCAAGGGACCGATTCGCCGCTTCCTGACGGCAAAACGCGGGCCGCTGATGTGGATCCGGGAGATGCTCTCGAGCGCCGCGGTCGTCCTCGCGATCGGGCTGGTGCTGTTCGCCATCAGCGGCGTCTGGCCGCCGATGGTCGCCGTCGAATCCGGAAGCATGGAGCCGAACATGGTGAAAGGCGACCTCGTCTTCGTGACCGAGCCCGGCCGGTTCGCACCCGAGGCCGCCACCAACCAGGTCGGCGTCGTCACCTACCAGCGGGGCCAGGAGGTCGGCTACAGCACCTTCGGCAATCCCGGGTCGGTCATCGTCTATCAACAACCTGGGCGGATCGGCTCACCGATTATCCATCGAGCCCGGTTCCACGTCGAGGACGGGGAGAACTGGTACGACAAGGCCGACAAGGACTACATTCGCGCGAACAGCTGCGCGGAGCTGACGAACTGCCCGGCCCCGCACGCCGGGTTCATCACGAAAGGGGACGCCAACGCCCAGTACGACCAGGCGAACGGCATCGCGCCGCCGGTAAAGGCCGAGTGGGTGACCGGGGTCGCGCGCCTCCGGATCCCGTACCTCGGCTGGGTCCGACTGATCGCGACGGGGCAGGCGAGCCCGCTGGGTATCTCGCCGGTCTCGACGCTGTTCGCCGCCGGAGCGAGCGCAGTTGCCGTGGGTCGGCGCTCCAGCGGGACCGCCTGAGCAGGCGTCTTTTTGGGCAAGTCGCCGTGGAATGCTTCCGGTGGGTCGAATTGCTGGATAGCAGAATCCTTGGGATGTTCCGTTTCCAGTGGAACGATTCAGGGGATACTTTGTTGTATTTTCTGCGTGAGAGCGCGACGGTGTTCCCAACGGTTTCCAGTGGAAACAGTCGGGTCTTACCTGCCGTTCGGTCGGAGAAAATCGGCGGTTTGTTGGGGTCAGTTGTCGAACCGCGCTTGCACGAACGGCTGGGCGTTCTCGATGTCGCCGAGGCGTGAATCCGACAGGAGCACTGCCTCTGTTTCGTCGATCGGGACGGAGAGGCTCATCTCCTTCGTCCGGCCGTAGCGACCCTTCGAGACGACGACGGCGTTGACGATGCCGAGCATGTCGAGCTCGCTGATGAGGTCGGTGACGCGGCGCTGCGTGAGGACGTCGGCGTCGATTTCCTCGCAGAGGCGTTTGTAGATGTTGAACACCTCGCCCGTGTTGATGTTGTGCACGCCGTTCTTTTCGAGGAGGATGATCGAGAAGAGGACGATCTTGCTCTGGGTCGGGAGCGTGCGGACGACCTCGACGACGCGGTCGAGCTCGATCTTGTCCTGGGCCTGTCGGACGTGCTTTTCCGCGACGATCTCGGCCTGGCTGCGCTCCGCGAGTTCGCCGGCCGTGCGGAGGAGGTCGAGCGCGCGACGGGCGTCGCCGTGCTCCTGCGCGGCGAAGGCCGCACAGAGCGGGATCACGTCGTCGGTGAGCGCGTCGAGCTTGAACGCGTCCTCCGCGCGGTGCTGGAGGATGTCCCGGAGCTGATTGGCGTCGTACGGCGGGAAGACGATCTCCTCCTCGCCGAGGCTGGACTTGACGCGAGGGTCCAGGAAATCGGTGAACTTCAGGTCGTTCGAGATCCCCATGATGGAGACTTTCGAGTTCTCCAGTTCGGAGTTCATCCGCGAGAGATTGTAGAGGGTGTCGTCGCCGCTCTTCTCGACGAGTTTGTCGATCTCGTCGAGCATGATGACGACCACGCGCTCGTGGTAGTCGACGGCGTCGAAGAACGTGGAGTAGACGCGGTCGGTCGGCCACCCGGTCATCGGCACCTCCTCCATTTCGTCCGCGTCCTCCTCGAGTTCCACGATGCGCTCGTCGACGGCGTTGAGCGTTTCGATCGGCGTCCCGTCGTTCGAGGTCGCGCCGTCGAGGACGGACGGGTCCTCCGTCGCTCGCGAGCGGAGGTCGCGGAGGCGGTCGAGCTCGTCCGCGATGACCGTCTGGTTTTTCTCGATGAACTTGTTGGCGAGCTGTGCGAGAACGCGATACTGGGTGTCCGTCACCTCGCAGTTGATGTACTCGACCTCACAGGGGACGTCGTACTTCTGGGACGTGGATTCGAGTTCGTTCGAGACGAACTTCGCGGAGGCCGTCTTGCCCGTCCCCGTCTTTCCATAAATGAGAATGTTCGACGGCGTGTCCCCGCGCAGTGCGGAGACGAGGACCGTCGCCATCTGGTTGATCTGGTCGTTTCGGTGGGGGAGTTCACGCGGGGTGTAGGAGGGGCGGAGGATCTCCTTGTTCTCGAAGATCGGCTCGCCGGAGAGCAGGTCGTCGAAAAGGCCCTGGTTGTCGCCGTCGTCGTCATCCTCGTCGAGGACGTCACCGACCAGGTCCACGTCGGGCGACGAGCGATCGCGGCTGGACGACGTGTTGACGTCGACGTCGTCCAGGTCGATGTCGTCCAGATCCGTGTCGCCCGGGTCGTTGCTGGAGATTTGCGGGGCACTCTCCACGGGTCTGCCCCCGACAGTGCTGCCGTCGTCGCCGGCAGTGCCGTTCCCGCCAGCGCTGCCGTCGTCGCCGGCAGTGCCGTTCCCGCCAGCGGTGCTGTCGTCGCCGGCGCTGCCGTCGTTGCCGGTGGCGAGGCGATCGGCCGTATCGGTGACCGCGTTATCGACGTCGCCACCGACGTTGCCGTCGACGTCGGCGGAAATCGACTCGTCGACCGCGCCGCCAACTGCGCTGTCGACGGTGGTGTTGTCGTCGCCGGTATCGCTCGATAGATCCGTGGTGGATAGATCCGTGGTGGGGTCGTTCCCGACGTCGACGTCGGTTCTGGACGGGTCGGTCTGGCTCGAATCGGTCTCGTCAGACGTGTTAGGGTTCGAACGTGAGTCTGCGGACTCGTTCGCGTCGGCCGTCGGATCCGAACGTCGCGTGTCCGCTTCTTCGTTTCGAGTCGAACTGTTCGCCCCCGATTCCCCCGTTTCTTCGTCCGGTGTCGTGTCGTTTTGTCCCATATATTACCCCCCCATTTCAAGTGGAGAACGCGCCCGCAGACGACAGATGTCGCGTATATAAGGCCTCTACAGCGGGTTTATATCGGTCCAGAGTGTTGGGCGCGTCCAGGTGATGCAGACGAACCAGAAGAAGAGGTGCATCAAAAGTGTTGCCCTCTCCAATGGAAGCGAGGGGTTTATTGAACGGTTGATAGAGCGACCAAATTTCGAGGCAAACCGGCAAATCGTCGATGTTGACCACGATCGTGGTGGTGATTTCTCCGAAACGCTGTCGACCTGAAACGGTCCGGTGCCGGAGTGACAGTAGTCGATTTCTGGTCGAGAATATATATTCACTGCAGTTCCTGTTTGACGAGTGTTATTCTCGTTCCTCGTTCTCAACTTTACGAGAAGGGTGCACTTCGCTGCCGGTTCTGTACTCATCGTCACCGCAGTGGCGACGATCGAGGCACGTCGAGGCGAACGAGGCGAGTAGAGACGTCTACTATGCACGGTATCCACTCAGCTGCGCTGGTTGTCGAATATAGATCGGTGCTTGGCACCACACACCACAGGCGGGGTTGAGTTCTCCTTTTCAGCTGAACGCCCCTCGTTTCGGGTCGATTCTGTCGGAATGGTGATCGACACGAAATGGCTGGGTGCCCCCCACCCCTTCGTTTCGTGTGGAACGATGTTTGGGTGGGTGGGGGGAGGGGTGTTATTGATTTCACGGGGTTTTATCACACATGCTGTTGAACTATATCCGCATACCACTATCTTCCCGTGATTAGGGAGAGAAGTTGTTGCTGTAGTTAGTGGATCGACCTCGAACAGCACCAGCTCGACCCACCACCACCGCCCTCCCAACCCGTTCCACACGAAACGAAGGGGTGGGGGGCTGCCGACACACCCGACACCGCCCGTCTCATACGTGTTCATCGACAGAGCGTGTGAGCAGGAGTCGACGTGGAGACTGCATTATCCGACGATCCGGTCGAGGTTCGGAGAGTCTCGACTGAAGCTCATGGGTTCGACTGGAAACGACGGGGTTCAACTGAGACCCACCAGTAGTTCCCGTCGAACGCCGACACTGAAACGCCGACATTGGAAAGCCGACATTGGAACGCCGACACTGGAACGCCGACATCCGTCGGGTTCGCTTCAATTGGATCAGAAAACAACCAAAATGTTTGAATTTTGACTAAATAACTGTCCGGTCGCCGTTCGAGGTCGACCAAACACGCAATTGGACGACCCACTGCAGGACTGTATATCTCGAATCGGTTTCGTGAAATACACTATAACACCGACGACCGGCCGATTCCGGCCGTCTCCGTCGGATTTTTGATTTTTGTCTGACGCAGTTCTTAAGTAAGAGGGGTGACGAACGTAGATAGAATCCCCGCGCGGTCGCAGGGAATCGGAGGTCAGGATGGGACTGCTCACGAATCTTAAGGATAGCGTTTCACGGGTCACCGACCGGCTGTTCACGGCCGACGAGCCGAAGCGGATCGGCATCTACGGACCGCCGAACGCCGGGAAGACGACCCTCGCGAATCGGATAGCACGAGACTGGACCGGCGACGCGGTCGGGCCGGAGAGCCACATCCCTCACGAGACGCGTCGAGCGCGACGCAAAGAGGGGGTCGAGATCGAACGAAACGGTCGACAGGTGACGATCGACATCGTCGACACTCCGGGCGTGACGACGAAGGTCGACTACAAGGAGTTCCTCGACCACGAGATGGAGAAGGACGACGCCGTTCGCCGCTCTCGCGAGGCCACCGAGGGTGTCGCGGAGGCGATGCACTGGCTCCGCGAGGACGTCGACGGCGTCATCTACGTGCTCGACTCCACGACGGACCCGTTCACGCAGGTGAACACGATGCTCATCGGCATCATCGAGTCACAGGACCTGCCGGTCCTCATTCTCGCGAACAAGACGGACTTGCCGGAGTCGAACATCCAGCGAGTCGCCAACGCGTTCCCGCAGCACGAAACGATACCCCTCTCGGCGCTGGAGGGTGAGAACATGGACGAAGTGTACGACAAGATCGCGGAGTACTTCGGATAATGCCGGAAGCAACCCCAGACGTCGGCGACCCGGACGACGACGGCGTGCGGATCGACCTTATCAGCGGTGCTCGGATGGAGGGGCTCACCGGGATGGAGAAGATCCGCCTCATCCTCGACGGCGTCCGCGACGGTAACATCGTCATCCTCGAGGAAGGCCTCTCGCCGGACGAGGAGTCCAAGCTGATCGAGGTCACCATGACGGAGATCAGCCCCGACGACTTCTCCGGTATCGAGATCGAGACTTACCCGAAAGCCGAGGCGAAAGACCAGAGCCTCCTGGACAAGCTCATGGGGCGCGAGTCGACCCAGACGCTCACGGTGATCGGCCCGGCCAACCAGATCGAGACGCTCCACAAGGACGAGAACCTCATTAGCACGCTCGTCTCCCGCAAGTAGATGCCCCACCAGTGTACCGAATGCGGGCGCACGTTCGCGGACGGCTCGAAGGAAATGCTCTCAGGCTGTCCCGACTGCGGCGGCAACAAGTTCCAGTTCACACCCGCAAGCAACGGTGGCGACGCATCACGCGCAGGCGACGGTACTCACTCCAACTCGGGCGCAGCCGGATCGAACTCCGGCGCCCCGCAATCGAGCTCCAGCACCGACGCCGCCGACGACCGTACCGAGTGGCCAACGCACGGCGACGAGCCGGAGGCCGCTCAGCGGTCGAAACCCGTCTCCCCCACTGAAGCAGACGACTATCAACCCTCCTCGGCGGCACCGGAAACGACCGAGGCCGACGCGTCCGCCAGCCAGTCCACAGAGAGTGCTCCCGATCCGACGACCGAGTCGTCTGCCGACCGGGAGACCACCGAGTTCGTGGAGTCCGGCTCTTCGGGCACTGAGGACAGTGCACAGGCGAGCGCGCGCTCCGACGTCGTTAGTCCGGACGAGCTTTCGGTCGCCAACCGCGATTCCAGTCAGTCGACCGGCGAGCGCGACGCCGCTCCACCCGAAACGACCCGCGATACAGACGCAACCGATCCATCCGAAACGGACCACCCCCCGGCCGCCGACCACGAGCGACCGGAACTCGACGATCTCCGCGAAGAGCTGAACGATCAGTTCGAGAGCATCCGCATCGTGAGCCCGGGCAAGTACGAGCTGAACCTGATGGAGCTGTACGACCGCCAGGAGTACATCATCTCCCTGCAGGAGGACGGTCGATACGTCATCGAGATGCCGAACTCCATCGACGACCGCAGCGAATAGCGTTCCACCGGAAACGAGGGGCCGTCGACTTTCGTCGAGACGCGCACCGTTATTCTCCGGAATTCTTTTTAAATGTTCATCAGGAATCGGGAGTACACACCGGCAACGGTTGGACAAGAGGACACAGTTATGCGGCTCCCTCCGTTAGCCGCCCATATGTTTACGCACCACGCAAACAGCTCTGAGGGGGACGTATGAGGGTCGTCGCCAAGTTCGGCGGGACGAGCCTCGGCAGCGGCGACCGAATCAATCGCGCGGCCGACTCGATCGCGAAGGCGGTCGAGGAGGGCCACGAGATCGCCGTCGTCGCCAGCGCGATGGGCTCGACGACGGACGACCTCATCGAGGACATCACGTTCGAGACCGACGAAGCGGACCGAGCCGAGATCATCTCGATGGGCGAGCGAACCAGCGTTCGCATGCTGAAAGCCGCCCTCGCCGCCCGCGGCGTCAACGCGACGTTCCTCGAGCCGGGCGACGAGGAGTGGCCCGTGGTCACGAACGAGCTCGGCGAGGTCGACGTCGAGACGACGCGCGCACGCGCCCAGAAACTCTCCGAGGAGCTCGACGACACCGTTCCGGTCGTGACCGGCTTCCTCGCGGAGGACCCCGAGGGCAACGTCGCGACGCTCGGTCGCGGCGGGTCCGACACGACGGCGGTCATGCTCGGTAACTACATGGACTCCGACGAGGTCGTCATCGTCACCGACGTCGAGGGGATCATGACCGGCGACCCGCGGGTCGTCGAAGGCGCGCGCAACGTCGGCCGCATCACGGTCGACGAGCTCCGGAACCTCTCGTTCCGCGGCGCGGAGGTTATCGCACCGAGCGCGCTCTCGTACAAGGACGAGGACCTCGACGTCCGCGTCACCCACTATCAGCACGGCGACCTGCTGACAGGCGGTACGCGAATCGAAGGACAGTTCGAGAACCTGGTCGACATGCGCGAGGAGCCGCTCTCCTGTCTCACGGTCGCCGGTCGCGCGATCCGGAACCGCCCCGGGATCCTCGCGGACCTGTCGACGTCGCTCCGCGACGCCGAGATCAACATCGACGCCGTCGCGTCCGGCATGGACTCGGTGACCTTCTACGTCGACTCCACGCGCGCGGAGGAAGCCGAGACGCTCCTCCACGACGAGGTCGTCACCGAGGACACTCTCTCGTCGGTCACCGTCAACGACGACGTCGCCGTGATCCGCGTCACGGGCGGTGAACTGCCGAATCAGCCGGGCGTCATCCAGGGCATCGTCGCGCCGCTGGCCGACGCCGACATCAACGTCATCGACATCATCACGAGCGCGACCTCCGTCGCCCTCTTCGTCGCCTGGGACGACCGCGAGGACGCCCTCGACATCATCCAGAATCAGATCCAGGAGTAGCGCAGCGCGCTCGCGACTCCAACCAGCTCTTCCTGTCGAGTCATTTACCGTCGCGCAGCCGCGTCCCGATCCGTTTCGGGAGCCCGGCCTGCTCGACGGCCTGGACGACCCGGTCGATGTCGTACTCGACGCGTCGTTCGTACACCGTCATCGCGTCCAGGTCGACGACGGCGTACGCCGCTCGGGGGTCGCCGTCGCGTGGCTGGCCGACGCTACCCGGATTCAGGACGATCCCCTCGTCGTCCACCGCGTGGCCCTGGACGTGTGTATGCCCCATGACGAGCACGTCCGGGTCCTTCCCGGCTTCGTCCTCGAGGCCACGCGTGATCAGCTCCGGCCGGAACTCCTCGGGGTAGGTGTAGCGGTCGGGGTCCATTGGGTGGCCGTGCACGATCCGGACGCGCCCGTCGGCCGCAAACCGCTCCGCCGGCAGGCCGCCGAGCCACTCGATCTGTTCGTCGGTAAGCGTCGACTTCGCGTGCTTCACGCCGGCGCCCGCGAGACTGTTGAACCGGAACGTGTCCCCGTCAGCGACGGCTCGGTCGTGATTCCCCTGGACCGTCGGGATCGACGCCGACCGGATCCGGTTGACGCACTCACCCGGCCACGGATTGTACCCGACGACGTCGCCGGCGTGAACGATCCGGTCGACGCTCGGCATGTCTTCGAGGACGGCATCGAAGGCGACCCGGTTGCCGTGAACGTCCGAGATCACACCGACCTGCATACGCGAGGCCAGCGGAGCCGTGGACAAAGACCTTCGGACGGCCGTGAACTTCTGCCGAAAACGGACAACTGCCGCGCTATTCGCCGTTGTCGACGGCGACGGTCACGGCGTCGTCCGTCACGGTCACGCCGGCCGCACAGACCGGATGCTCGAACTCCGCACCGAGGACCTCGCTCGCCGCCGCAGCCGCCGAGTCGGCCGCCAGCGAGTAGAATTCGGGACTGTCCTTCTCGTAGGTCGCGACGAGCGTCGGCTCCGAGACTTCCTCGACGACCAGCGCGTCACGCCGCACCGTGCCGATCGTGGCCGTCTCCGCGCCGACGACCCCCGCGATCCGCGGGGTGTCGTACTCGTCTTTCTCGAAGTCGAGCGCGAGCAGCGGCGTCGCCAGCGCGTCGCGAGCGGGGTACCCTAACTCGAGCTTCTCCGCGATCGGGTCGACGTGGGAGCCGTTGCCGACGACGGCCACCGCCTCGCCCGCGGGCGTCGTCACCTCGCGGACGCAGTTGTAGGAGATGTACGGGTTGTCCGTTTCCGGCGCACCGGGCGTCGGTAGCACCGTCAACGTGCCGTCGCGGTCGACGACCTGCCGATTCGGGAACGAGCGGGAAGACACGCGATACGCGCCGATTCCGGGGCCAACGACGACGAAGCGACCGATGTACATACACGAACGTGGTCATCCCGACGGCTAATAGGTGATGGTTTAGACATGGATGTGGGACAGCATCTCGGTACTCGCGCGGCGTTCTCCGGACAGCGAGTCGAAACCCCGATCGGCGTATTCTGGCGGCTCACTCTTTACGCCGACAGTCTTCCATGCCACCCACTCCCAAAACGCGGGACGGGCCGCCGTTCACTACGCACTCGTCGGGTCGGATACGACAGCCATAAGTATCCAACCGGCATACGAATGGATGCGAAGTTCCGTGGGGTAGTGGCCAATCCTGTTGCCTTCTGGGGGCAACGACGGAGGTTCGAATCCTCCCGGAACTATTCCTCCGACATTCCTCCACTGAGCGGTGCTGTTGTTTCTGGATCGACCTGGTGTGCTTCGGGTTTGGACCAGCAATCGCAAAACAGACCTCTGTTTCAACTGGACTCCACATTTCAGTTACAGCGATAACCACACGCTATCAGGCGTCTTCCACTCGAAACGGAGGGGTTTCGGTGATGATTCACATCCCGGAACTGCCCCCGACGATCCTCCGATCGGTGTCCGCTAACCGGCGTCTTGCAACCGCTATTTCTCCACGTCGAGAAGCGCGACGCGCTCGAGGACGACGTCCGTCAGCGTTCCCGTCGTCGCTGTCAACTCCGCTTCCGTGACGTCGAAGAAGTCCATTACGCGCCCGCGGTCTAAGTCGTCTAGTGTCTCCGCAGGAGTTAGCAGATCCGCAACTCGGTCGGCAGCGGCGTCGACGTCGGTAGTTGCATCGGCGTCGCTAGCCGGCGCGTACGCAACGGCAACTGCGGGAACTTCCCCCTCGCTGACGCCCATCTCCAGCGCGCGGTCGATCTGCCGACGACCGGCCGCGTACAACAGCACCTCGACGGCGCGGTCGCGAGCGACGGTCTCGTCCCGGCCGGCGGCCCGTTCCGCGAGTGCGACGGCCCGGGTCAGGTGCTCGCGGGAAACGACGTAGCGAGCGTCGAACAGCTGGACGACGGCGCCCGTCTCCGACCGGATCTCGTCGACCGTCGCCAGGAACTCGTCGAGGTCGTCGACGTCGGCGACCCCCTCGACCAGCCGGACGTCCGCGTCGGGCGTGGCCGTCGGCGAATCGAGGCTGATCACTGGAAATCACCCAGGCTGGCCTGCTCGTCGCCGTCGTCGCCCGAGGCCGCACCGGCGGTCGCGGCGGCCGAGGCCGACGAGTCCGCGCGCACCTCGTCCAGCGATGGGTCCTCGCGCCCGGCGTTCTCCAGGATCGTTTCGGCAGTCTTCTCCCGGCCCCGCAACGCGCCAAGCACGACGGACTTGTCGACCTCGCGGAGGTCCGCGCGGGACTCGATGCCCGCCTCGTACAGCCGGCGGGCACGCTTGCGCCCGACGTTCCGGACGCCGGCGAGGTCCAGCAGCTCCTCGCGGACGCCGTACTCGACGCGCTTGCGCGCCTCCCGGATCTCGATAACCCCGTCGAGCCCGATCTCCGACGCGAGCGTCTCCATCGCCCGGAGCAGCCACTCGGCGGTCTCGACCTTCCCGCGGATGTCGCCGGGGCCGACGCCGTACGCTTCGGCCATGTCCGCCTCGTCCGTTTCGCTGGCCCAGTCCTCGAGGAGGCGGGCCGTCTTCAGCGCGGAGAGCCAGCTCTCGAAGCGGACGTCCTCGTACTCGGAAGGGACTTTCCCGAGGAACTCGCCCTCACGCTCGTAACAGAGCTCGGTATACTGCTCCTTGTCCCCCGATTTCAGGTAGAGCTCGTACATGTCCGGCGTCCGGCAGACGAGGTGGTAGAGGCCGAGCGGGGAAAGGTCGGGCTCGACGGTGTCGGCGGTTGCTGTCTCGGCGGATTCCGCGGTTGCTGTCTCGACGGATTCCGCGGTTGCCGTCTCGGCGGATTCTGCGGTTGCTGTCTCGGCGGATTCCGCGGTTTCAGCGGTTGCTGCCTCTGCATCGTCGTCCTCGGCCGTTTCTTCGCCTGCAACCCCGTCGTCCTCGTCCCGCGTGTAGTTCACGAACGCCGCTTCGTCGTCGCTCGCGGGGGGCTCCTCGCTCGGCGCGAAGGCGCTGTCGGCGTCGTCTTCGCCAGCATCTTCCTCGGCGGCTTGCTGGGCCGCCCGGAGGCCGTCGACCATCTCCGCGGCGCTCATCGGGTCGAGGTAGAGCCGCGAGACGGTGTGGCCGATGGAGGTCGCGACCAGCGAGTCGGCGTCGCGCTCGAGGAAGTCGTTCGCCTCCAGGTAGTCGAGGACGGTGTCAGTGACGTCCGCGAGCCGGCGCTCGTCGTTCGTCTGGGTCGCGTACAGCGTGTTGTCGAGGAACTCCAGGAGGCCCTCGCGGGAGGAGGCGAAGCCGGAGGCGACGGTCGCGAGGACGTGCGTCCGGAGCGCGGGCTCCGCAGCCAACTTCGAGCGCACGGGCTCCGCGTCGGCCCAGACGTAGCGCTCGAACAGCTCGTCCATCGTCTCGGAGTCCTTCGCGAGCAGGACGGCCTCGCCGTAGGGGTCGAGGCCTGGGCGACCAGCCCGGCCGCACATCTGGTGGATTTCGAGCGTGTCGAGCGGCTTCATGCCGCCGAACTCCCCGTCGTACCGGCGCCAGTCGCGGACGATGACCCGGCGAGCGGGGGTGTTGACCCCGGCCGCGAGCGTCGGCGTCGCGCAGACGCACTTGATCAGCCGGTCGCGGAACGCGTCCTCGACGAGGCTCCGATGCTCGGACGCGAGGCCGGCGTGATGGAAGGCGGCGCCGTCGGCGACGGCGTCGGCGAGGTCTTCGGAGGTGTCGGTGTCCGAGACGTCCCGGAGCTCCGCGGCGAGGTCGCGGAGCTTCGTGCGCTCCTCGCTGGTGAGCCGCGAGCGCGTCACGTCGCCCAGCTTGCGCGCGGCCGACTCGGCGTTGCGGCGGGAGTTGACGAAGACGAGCGAGGACCCGCCCTGCCCGTCCTCCTCGGTGTCGAGCGCGTCGCCAACGAGGGCGGCGGTCTGGTCCTCGCCGTCCGCGACGGGGACCTCGGCCTGGGAGCCGTCGTCGAAGTTGATCGCGTTGCCGTAGTGGACGCCCATCCGGAGGTCGATCGGGCGCCAGTCGGACTCGACGAGGTTCGCGTCCAGCCAGTCGGCGATCTCCGCGGCGTTGCCGACGGTCGCGGAGAGCGCGACGGTCTGGAGCCCCGGGTTGACGCGGCGGAGCTTCGCGAGGGTCACTTCAAGCGTCGGCCCGCGGTGGCTGTCGTCGACGAGGTGGACCTCGTCGGAGACGACGCAGGAGAGGTCGTCGATCCAGGGGGAGCCGTTCCGGATGAGCGAGTCGACCTTCTCGGAGGTGGCGACGATGACGTCCTGGGTCGCGAGCCACTCGCCGTCGGCCTCGTAGTTACCGGTCGTGACGCCGACGTCGATGCCGAACTCCTCCCAGCGCTCGAACTCGGTCTTCTTCTCGGACGCGAGCGCGCGCAGCGGGACGATGTAGAGGGCGGTCCCGCCGCGCTCGATCGCCGACAGCATGGCGAGCTCGGCGATCAGCGTCTTCCCGGAGGCGGTCGGCACGGCGGCGACGAGGTTCTCGCCGTCGAGCAGCCCCGCCTCCACGGCCTGCTCCTGGGGGGGATAGAGTTCCGCGACGCCCTCCGCTTCGAGGGCCTCGCCGACCCCCTCGGGGAGCCCGGAGAGCGAAGTCGGTTGCATTACCAGTCCTTGGCTTGCGATCCGGTTTAAATCATCGGAGTGGGGGTGACGCCCCGGCCCGGAAACGGAGGGTGCACCCCTCGAAAACAGCCTCAGATCTCGTCGTCGGGGTCGTGTTCGCTGGCCATCCGCGACGCCTCCGTAGCGAACCGGCCGACGTCCTCGGTGTCGGGCGATTTGAGCTTCCCCTCGTCGACGTCGACGGCGGCGGTGACGCCGCGCTGGAACAGCTGCGCCTCGGCGATTTCCTTCACGTACACCTGCTCGCCGTCCTCCGTCGCGTAGGTGAGGCGGACGAGCCCTTTCGAGTCGAACTCGCGGTCGACGAGCCAGAGTCGGGCCATGTGTCCGACTGTGACGCTGCAACAGGTAAAAAGGACGCCGTCGCTGACGCTGCAGGCGAAAACAGCGACCGGCAGTAGCAGGCGTTTTGTCCACTCCCGCAGTAGCGGTCACCGATGAGTGATCAGGACGTGGAGAGCGACGAGCCCGAATCGACGGCGAAGGGGAGCGAGAGCGTCCGTGAGGCGGTCGAGGCGTCACGCCACGGCGCACCCGCGGTCGGCGCCGTCGTTCGCGACCGCTTCGAGACGGACGAGGTGTTCGAGCGGATCGTCGCCGCCGCCGACGAGGAGATCGACCGCGCCACGCGGGAGCTGTTCTTCAGCGCGCTCGCCGCCGGGTTCGCGATCACGCTGACGTTCCTGCTGTACGCCTCGCTGTACGGCGCGACCGACGGCCATCCGGTGTTGAAGGCCCTGCTGTACCCCCTCGGGTTCGTCTACATCATCATCGGCGGCTACCAGCTGTACACGGAGAACACGCTCCCGCCGGTCGCGCTCGTCTTGGAGCGACTGGCGAGCGTTCCGACGCTCCTGCGGGTCTGGGGCCTCGTCCTGGTCGGGAACTTCGTCGGCGGCGCGCTCGGCGCGGCCGTACTCGCGTACACCGGCGTGCTCTCGCCCGAGGCCGCCGCAGCCGCGACGAAACTCGCACAGAACGGGCTCGCGACGCCGTTCTGGGCCCTCTTCTGGAAGGCGATGTTCGCCGGCCTGATCGTCGCCGGCGTCGTCTGGATGGACTTCTCCGCCAGGGACACGACCTCCCGGGTCCTGCTGGTCTACTTCGCCTTCCTCGCGGTCCCGCTCGGGAACCTGTTCCACGTCGTCGTCTCCTTCACCGAGCTCATGTACCTCGTGTTCCTCGGGCAAGCAGCACTGCTTCCCGGGCTCGCAACGTTCATTTTCCCGGTTGCGCTGGGGAACACGATCGGCGGCGTCCTCCTGGTCACAGTCGTCAACTACTTCCAGACCTCCGAGTACCGGCGGAAGGAGATCCGGCCGGGCCGGACGGTCCAGCAGCTCTCGATCCCCGAGCTGACCCTGGGTAGCCGCGCCGGCCGGTCGTACGTGCCGGACGAGCGGATGGACGAGCTCTCGGACCGCACCGATGACGATTGAAGCGCGTTCGCGACCGCGCGTTCCTATCCGTCGACCGCGGCCTCGTACTCGGCTCGCGTGATCGTGAACCGGTGCTGGTCAGTCACGTCGCCGTTCGGGCGCGTGGAGTGTTGCCGGAGCAGCCCCTCGTGACGCCCGCCGAAGTGGTCGACGTAGCGCTCGATCATCCGCCGTGACCGGTCGTTGCCAGCCGCACAGGTCGTGTAGTACGCGTCGAGATCCAGCCGCTCGAACGTGAGCCGGACCATCTCCAGCGCGCGTTCGTGCGCGTACCCGTTTCCCCAGACGTCGGGGTCGAGGACGATGCCTGACCCCGCCCGTCGCTCGTCCCACTCGGGGCCGATCGCCGTGAAGCCGACGAGGTCGCCGGCGCGGGCCTGGCCCTCCTTGGGCCGGATCGCGTACGACGCCTTCTCGCCCTTCTCCCACTGCTCCGCCTGCAGCTCCAGATACTCCCGCGCTTTGTCGAGCCGGTCGAACTCGTACCACGGCATCCACTCCGTCACGCGGTCCCAGCGGTCCGTCGTCGCCAGGTCGTACACCTCGAAGGGATCGGTGCGCTCGGGGTCGACGCGCTCGAAGGTCAGCCGCTCCGTCTCGAACCGGGTCGGAAACAACTCGGTCATGCGAGGAGACAGCGGCGCTATCCAAAAGGAGCTACGCCCCGCGGCGACGGTCACCGTTAGACTTAGGGATTCAAGTGCGGTAGTATGGACTGAATAACTGTCCTGCGAGCAACGGCATTTCGTCGATTTGTCGGTCGGGCTGGGATTTCTCGGCGTCGCGTGCGAGTCCAGTCGGTGGACTTCCGACGGCGTCCCACCCTGCTCGGCGTCCCACGCTGCTCGGATTCCCACGCCGCCCGTCGTCACCGCTTTGTACCGGACGAGCGAACGACCAGTATGGAAGTTCGATTCGATCGCGACACCTGTATCGGAATGTTCCAGTGCGTCGAGGAGTGGGACGGCTTCGAGAAGGACGTCGACGACGGCAAAGCCGACCTCGTCGGTGCCGAGGAGGTAGAGGAGGACATCTACGTCGTCGAAGTCCCCGAGGACGAGGAGTTCGACGCGAAGTTCGCGGCCCGGGTCTGCCCGGTCGACGCGATCGAGGTGTACGAGGACGGCGAGCAGGTCGTCTGAGTTGCGCGCGACCCTCTTAGAGCCGGTCCGCGATGTCCTCGGCGAAGTACGTTAAGATCAGGTCGGCGCTGGCGCGCTTGATCGAGAGCAACGACTCGTGAGCGACGGCCTCGAGGTCGAGCCAGCCGTTGTCGGCGGCGGCGTGCAGCATGGCGTACTCGCCGGAGACGTTGTAAGCGGCGATCGGCTGGTCGAACTCCTCGCGGAGGTCCGACACGATATCGAGGTACGGGAGCGCAGGCTTGACCATCAGCACGTCGGCGCCCTGGTCGGCGTCGAGTTCGGCCTCGCGGATCGCCTCGCGGCGGTTGGCCGGGTCCATCTGATAGTGGCGGCGGTCGCCGAAGGCGGGCGCGCCGTCGGCGGCGTCCCGGAACGGCCCGTAGAAGGCGGACTCGTACTTCGCCGAGTAGGCCATGATCGCGACGTCCTCGTGGTCCGCGTCGTCGAGCGCCTCGCGGATGGCGCCGACCTGGCCGTCCGTCATCGCCGACGGCGCGACCATGTCGGCGCCGGCCTCGGCCTGCGAGACGGCGGTCCGCGCGAGCAGCTCCAGCGTCTCGTCGTTCTTCACGGTCCACGTCGGCTCCGTCTCCGCGGACTCCTCGATGACGCCACAGTGGCCGTGGTCGGTGTACTCACAGAGACAGACGTCGCCGATCACGTACGCGTCGGTCTCGGCAGTGATTCGGCGGGTGGCCTCCTGGACGACGCCGTCGTCGGCGTACGCGCGGGATCCTTCGGGGTCCTTCGATTCCGGGATGCCGAACAGGATAACCGCTTCGACGCCCGTCTCGCGGATCTCCTCGACGCGCGCGACGGCCTCGTCGACGGGGACCCGCTCGTGACCCGGCATCGACTCGATGGGCACGCGCTCGTCGGTCGTCGCGTCGACGAAGACGGGGGCGATGAGGTCCGCCGCCGACAGCGACGTCTCGCTGACGAGCGGTCGGACGCCGTCGGTTCGCAGGCGACGGGGTCGGTCCGTGAGGTGCATACCCACCATTGGCGGTGCGGGCCTTTTTAAGATTCGTTCGACAGAAGGGTCACTCCAGCGCCGGCGACGGCGACGAGGGACGGCGCCGCTACTCGGGGCCTTCGACGTCGACCTGCTCGCGGAGGGTCGCCAGCTCCTCGGATTCGGCAAGCTCCTCCACGCGCTCCTGGAAGTGCTCGTCGCAGAGCCCGACGGTCACGCCGTCCGACTCGGCCTCGTAGGCGGCTTCCCGGTCGCAGTAGTGGCACTGCATACCCGGACGTAGTCACCGCCGCGGTTTAAGCGTAGCCGTCGTCGGGGGTGTCTGCCGGTGTCAGAACCGCGTCGCCGGCGGGGCCGGGTCGCTCCGGCTCGTCGGGCACGCTCCGGCTCGTTGGACCGCTCCGGCTCGCCGGTCCCCTCCCCTCGTCTCGCCGAACTTATCCCTCGACGGCCGGGGGCAACAGCTCGCGGACCGGCTCGAACTCGCTCGCGGTGAGCCCGGCGACGCCGAGTTCGCGCTCGTGCGCGTCGGTCCCGCCGATCCGGATAAGGCCGGCCTCGTCGGCGATGCGGTCGACCCTCGCCGGGTCGGCGTCGACGCCGTCGGCGTACGGGTACCACCGCTCGATCGCGTCGAGGTCGCGCGCGACGTCGAGCGCGGCGTCCACGTCGGCGTAGCGGAAGGGATGCGCGAGGCCGACGACCGGACAGGCCTTCTCCAGGAGGTCGACGCCGCGGTCCAGGTCGGTGACGTCGCGCGGGACGTAGCAGGGCCCGTCGTCGCCGATCAACTCGGCGAAGGCCTCGCGGTAGTCGAAGGGTGCGTCGGAACGCTCGATGGCCCGTGCGATGTGCGGGCGCCCGAGCCCCGCTCGCGGTTCGACGTCGAGGTCGACGCCGAGACGGTCCTCGACCCGCTCGATGATCTGCCGCCCGCGCTCGATCCGGTTGCGTTGCAGGCGCTCGATCTCGTCGTCCAGCGCCTCGGTGTGCTCGACGCCGAAGCCGAGCAGGTCGAGTCGGTCGAAGCCGGCGTCGACGCGGAGCTCGATGCCGCGGATGATATTGACCCCGTCGCGTTCGACGACCGGCGCGTCGAGGTCGGGGTGGATGCGGTCGTGGTCGGTGACCGCGACCCACGAGAGCCCGGCGTCGCGCGCGACGCTGGGCACCTCCGCCAGCTCCATCGTCCCGTCCGAGACGGTCGTGTGGGCGTGGAGGTCCGCGACGAGGCGACGATTCTCGGTCATACGGGCAGTCGCGACTGGCGGAATATAAGGGGGCCCGATCCAGCCCCGGAGCATCCGCGGCGACGCCAAGTGATCACGGTACGCTCAACCAATTAATGATCATTAAGGTCTACACAGCGACTTAGGTCCTGCATGGACAATCATTAAGGTTATCCTCCGATTCCCATCTGGTGATGCGCTTGAACGGCATCGACGACCGACTAGAACGGCAGGAGTATCCGGCGACGACCGCTGACATCATCGCGGCCCACGGGAACGCTCGCGTGGAGCTCGCGGAGGGATCCGAACGGCTCGGCGACGTACTCTCCCGCCTCGGCGACGAGACGTTCCGCTCCGCCGACGAGGTGTTCACGGCGATCCGATCCGGCGTCTGCCATCGAGGCGTGGGTCGTCGGTTCTACTCGGACCGCGACCCCGACACGGTCGGCGAGAACGGTCCCGAACCGGTGTCATTCTAGCGACCGGGCAAACTTCTCGATTCCGTGGGCACTATTTCTGGAGAGTGAGGCGTTGTGTATGGGAGATCTGGATCTGAACAGCTGTCGTCGCCAGCGACACCACTCAGCAGGCCCAGAAAGCCCCAGCCGCTGACCGGTCGCGCTGCTCGCTGCGCTCCTCACAGCTCACTCGCTTCGCTCGTTCGCTGATTGCGGTGCTTACTTCGCAGAGCGTCCCGCTCAGCGGCTGCCCCTTTCAGTCCCACCCAGGAGTGGTGG
>JBDGPU010000049.1:6417-35327 GCA_042219525.1 Halopenitus sp. | reverse complement strand
ACCACAACCCGGCGAGCGAACGCAGTGAGCGAGCCGGGTGAGGAGCGCAGCGAGCGGCGCGACCGTCTCAGCGGCTGGGGCTTTCTGAGCATGCTGAGTGGTGTCGCTCGCGACGTCAACCAGACAAACCACGTTGTAAGCGACCGCCTCAGCGGCTGGGGCTTTCTGGGTGTGCCGAGTGGTGTCGCTGGCGACGATATTCGGCTTTGTTTATAAGCGCGACCGCTCAGCGGCTGGAGCACGCTGGCCAAATTCTTTTCAGTCGGACGCTACGGAATCAATCCGTGGTCGGTGACACCGACGAGAACGCTCAGGGCGGGGGCAGGGTCGACAGCGCGCTTTTCGGGCGACGGGACGACCTCTTCCGTGGCGCGCTCATCCTGACCGGCATCCTGTTCGTAGCAGCGGCTGTCGTCGCCATGCAATTAGGAACCGTCTACGCCGTCGACCGACTGTCTCGACCGCTCGTCTGGCAAACTGGCGCTCTCGGCCTGATCCTGTTGACGGCGATCAACGCGTACCTCAACGAAGGCGTCATGGTCTGCTGGTTGTTGGCGTTCGGCCCCATCCTCGGCGCAACGCTCGGGCTGGCTGGCATCGTCTTCTCCGCTGGAGGGTCCGGGCTGATTCCCGCCATCGCCGCATCCGTGATGGGGGCCGGAACGCTCGCGATTCTGTTCGGCGGTGTCGGGTTCCTGATCGGTATGTCGCTACGCACGCTGCGGCACTGATCAGGCCCGGTCGGTTTCCCGTTCCTCCTCGGCGACGCCGGCGTCGACGCCCGGGGATTCCTCGGCTATCCCCGCCGTGTTCTCGCTGGTAGCGTCACTTTCCTGCTCCTTGCGTGCCCGATCGGCGGCGAGTTCGCGGTCGATGTCGTCCTCGACAGCGCCGAGCGACGTCACGGTGACGACGTTGCCACCGCCGGGGTCGACGACGAGCACCTCCTCGCCCTCCTCGATGGTCTCCTCGAGCGAGCGCGCGGTGTAGTACGGGTTGAAGCCGGCGCCGGCGATCTTGATCTCGCCGCCCGTCGGGGTGACGGTCTCGGTCACGCGGCCGGTTTCCCCTTTGAGCGAGCTGCTGTCCCGGGTCTGAGCCTGTCCCTTCCCGCCGTAGATGTCCAGTTCGTGGTAGCCGTAGAACGCGAGACCGCCGAAAAGGAGGACCAGCAGGCCGAGGACGAACGGGCTCGCCAGCGGGCCGAGCGCCAGCCCGACCAGTCCGGCGCCCAGCAGCGCGATGCCGACGACGATGAAGTTGGCACCGGGCGCGATCGCCTCCGCCACCGCCAGCAGCAGCCCAGCCGCGAGCAACAGCAGCGGCAGCGTTTCGGGACCGACCAGGTCCAGCTGTAACAGCAACTCCATGCCCGAACCTTGGGATGCTACCGGATTAAGTTGTGCCCCGAGCAGCACCGCGAAGGAATGGTATCGGCACAGCGGCTAACGAACGCCTGCGACTCAGAGGAAGATCGTCAACACTGTGCCGACCGCGACCGCGACGCCGAGCGCGACGAAGGCGGCGTGTTCCGGGTTCACGCTCTCGGGCTCGATCGGCCCGTCTCCCGGACTCGTCTCCTCGACGATCCCGTCGGGCCCCACCTCGTCGAGGCCGAACTTCCATTGCTCGTCGGCCGACTCGCTCGACTCCCTCGATTCGTCGGCCGCCGCTACCTCGTCGTCGCCCGCGTCGGGATCCGGCTGGTTCGCGCGACTCATGCCCTGACGTAGTCGCTTGACTAATAAAGGACTGGCGGGAGCAGGGCCTCTCAGGGTCGCTGGGCGTTGCCGACGACGTCGCCCTCGTACACGACGCCCCGTTCCCCGTCGACGGTGACGACGTCGCCGTCGGCGACGGTCGCCGGGAGAGAGACGCCCGAGACCATCGGGACGCCGAGCTCGCGGGCGATGACGGCCGGGTAGCCGGTCATGCCCGACTCCGCGGCGACGATACCCCCGATCCGCGAGAGGTCGCCGGTGAACTCCGCGTCGAACCCAGTCGGCAGGACGAGGATGGCTCCGTCGGGGAGGTCGTCGCAATCGACGTCCGTGCTCTCACCGCCACCGTGCGTGCCGCCACGCTGCGCGACGGGCCCCGCGGAGCGGCCGGCGACGACTGCGGTCCCGGCTGCGATAGCCTCCGCCGCGACGTGGACCTTGAGCGTGTTCGTCGTGTTCGTCCCCTCCAGCCCGGTCAACATCCCGGAGAGGACGACGAGCGTGTCGCCGGACTCGGCGGCGCCGACGTCGATGGCGGCGTCGACCGCGTCGTCCATGACGCGCTCGATATCCTCCGCGTAGCCGGTGTACTTCGGGCGAACGCCCCACGAGAGCGCGAGCTGTCGTCGGACCCGGTCGTTCGGCGTCGTGGCGACGACCGGTACCGAGGGCCGGAACATCGCGGTCTTGCGCGCGGTGAAGCCGGACTCCGAGACGGCGACGACCGCGGCCGCGTCGACGTCGCGAGCGAGATACCGGGCCGAGCGCGCGAGCGCCTCCGTGCGCGACCCCTCGGCTGCGCTCGGGATCCGTTGCTCGCGCGTCTCCGCGTACTCGTCGCTGGCTTCGATCTCCGAGACGATCCGGTCCATCGTCTCGACGACGGTGACCGGATGGTCGCCGACGGCCGTCTCGCCGGAGAGCATGACTGCGTCGGTGCCGTCGAGGACGGCGTTCGCGACGTCGGAGGCCTCCGCGCGCGTCGGGCGCCGGGAGTGGACCATCGAGTCGAGCATCTCCGTCGCCGTGATCACCGGGACGCCCTCGTCGACGCAGGTCCGGATGATGCGCTTCTGAATGACCGGGACGTCCTCCAGCGGGCACTCCACGCCGAGGTCGCCGCGGGCGACCATCACGCCGTCCGCGGCGTCGACGATGCCGTCCAGGCTCTCCACGGCGCCGGAGCGTTCGATCTTCGCAATGAGGGGGATGTCCTCGCCGCCGTGGGCCTCCAGGCGGTCGGCGATGCGGTACACGTCCTCGGCGTCGCGGACGAACGAGGCGGCGACGAAGTCCGCGTTCGCCTCGGCCGCGAGCCGGAGCTCGTCCTCGTCACTTTCCGTGATCAGGTCGACGTCGACGGCCACGCCCGGGAGGTTGACTCCCTTTCGTGACCCGAGTTCGCCGCCGGAGTCGACGGTGGCGACGACGGTGCCGTCCTCCTGGACGCGCTCGACGGTCGCCTCGATGCGGCCGTCGTCGAGGAGGATCGTATCGCCCGGTTCGACGCTCTCGATCGAGTGGGACAGCCCGACTTCGGCGGGCGTCGCGGTGTCGCCCTCGACGAACAGCACCTCGCTGCCCGTTTCGAGGTGGATCGGCTCGTCGATCTCGGCCGTGCGGATCTCCGGGCCCTGGAGATCGACCATCACTGCGAGCGGGTCGTCGATGGCGCCGTCGACGGCGCGGACGCGCTCGATGACGTCCCGGCGATGGGCTGTCGTCCCGTGGCTGGCGTTGAGTCGCGCGACCGACATGCCGGCGTCGGCCAGCGCGCGGATCGTCTCCCTCTCGTCCGACGCGGGCCCGAGCGTACAGACGATCTTGGCGTTGCGCATGGACCCTGCTTCGCGGCAGTCACGCAAAAAGGCAGGCGATGTGGCGAAGACTCACCGACGCCGTTGGACGACAGCGACACGACCGGACGGCCACAGCGCATTTTGGACCCCCGGGCGCAGAAGGGGACATGCAGCACTTCGGTCAGGACGTCGTCGGAATGAAGGTCGTCGACACGCACGGCGTCGACATCGGCCGTATCACAGGCATCGAGGACGGATACGCGACGCTGAAATCCGAAACGGGCCTCGCGTCGCGCATGGAGGCCGGCCTCTCGCCGCCCGAGGTCGACGGACTCGCGATCGCGCCCGAGCAGGTGATCGAACACACCGACGAGTACCTCCGGCTGGACGTCGAGGTCGCCGAAGAATAACTGCGGACGAATCCTTCGCCGGCAACCTCTCCAGTCGGCCGCGAGTACCGACCCAATCGGCCGCCAGTAACGTCCCGGTCGGCCGCCAGTAACGTTCCATTCGGCCGCCAGTAACGTCCCAGTCGACCGCCACCAGTACTGTTTTTCCGGCGGGCCACCCGCTTCCGACAATGACCGAGCTGCTCACCTGCTACGCCTGCGGGATGACGGTCGCGACGCCCGCCGCGCCGCGCTGTGACTGCGGCGAACCCCGGTGGTACGAGACCGACGCGAGCGACTTCGACTGGCCGACCGACCTCGACGCGGGGACCTGGGCCGCCGCGGAACTCCTGCCGGCGGACCCCCCGAACGCCGGCATCGGGACGGCAAGCGGCGGCACCCCGCTGGTCCGCACGCCGACGCTCGACGACTACGTCGGGGCGGCGGTCAGCGTGAAAGACGAGGGCCTGAACCCGACCGGCTCGTTCAAGGACCGCGGCACGGCCGTCGGCATCGAGGTCGCGCGCGAGACCGGCGACGACGCCGTCGGGACCGTCTCCCACGGCAACATGGCGATGTCGACGGCGGCGGGCGCGACGGCCGCGGGCCTCGACTGCGTCGTCTGCGTCCCTGCGGACATCTCCGACGAACGCCTCCGGAACATCGCGCGCTACGACCCCCGGATCGTCCGCGTCGACGGCGACTACGGCCAGCTCTACTACGAAGCACTCGAGATCGGCCGCGAGCGCGGCGTTCGCTTCATCAACTCCGACAGCCCCGAGCGTGTGGCGGGCCAGAAGACGACGGCGCTGGAGGCGCTCGTTCAGCACCGCGACCGCGCGGGCGACGTGCCAGACGCCCTCGTGCTGCCGGTCTCCTCGGGCGGTCACGCCAGTGGCGCTTACAAGACACTGCTGGAGCTGCAGGAGGCAGAGTTGCTGGCGCCAAACGAGGTGCCCCGCCTGTATCTGGTACAGGCCGCCGCGTGCGCGCCGATCGCCGAGGCAGAAGAGCGAGGGCTGGATACGGTCGAGCGCGTCGAGAAGGGCGACACCGTCGCGTACTCGATCGCGAACCCGGACCCGCCGAGTGGGACCCGGGCGCTCCACGGCGCTCGTGAGGCGGGCGGCAGCGTCGTCGCCGTCGACGACGAGGCGATCCTCGACGCGAAGCGACGGCTCGCGGGCGACGCGGGCCTGACCGTGGAGGCGTCGTCGGCGACGTCGGTGGCGGGCGCGAGAAAGCTGGTTGCGGACGGCGAGATTGGTAGCGACGAGGACGTCGTCTGTGTCGCGACCGGATCCGGATTCAAGGAATCGGTGTCGACAGTCGACGACGTGGATGCGGAGACGGTGTCGCTGGACGCGCTCGGCGACTCTTTATAAGTAGAGCACCGCAGTCGCTCGGTCTCCCGGCCGGACGTTTATCAGGGATGACGCGGCCAACCCGGCCCGTGATCTAAACAGTAATCCCCGACTCGACGAGACGGGAGCGCGGTGATTGGTCGGGGTACTGCGAAAACCGCCTGTTCGCCAACCCAAGCAGATCCGCGACGACGGATGGGCTGGCCCGTCGTTCGCGGCCACGAGTAGTCGTTGGTCCGACTACAGGGTGTAGTCGTACTCCCCGGTTTCCGACGTGAGGAACGCGGTGAGCAGGTCGATCGTGGCCTCGATATCCTCGCCGCGGGCAGTCTCCGTGACCGTGTGGAGGTACCGCGTCGGGATCGAGATCGCGCCGACAGGCTTGGCGCCGTTCGTGTTCTGGAAGCCGGCCGTGTCGGTCCCGCCAGCGGGGAGGACTTCGATCTGGTGGTCGATGTCCTCGGTTTCCGCGACCTCGCGGATCCGCCTGTGGACCTTCGGGTTCGTGATAACGGAGGAGTCCTTGAGCTTGATCGCCGTTCCCTCGCCGAGGTCCGTGACTGCGTCGGCCTCGTCTTCGATCTGGGGCACGTCGTTAGCGACCGTGACGTCGAGCGCGACTGCCAGGTCCGGATCGACGTCGACGCCGAGCGCCTGTGCACCGCGGAGGCCGACCTCCTCCTGGACCGTCGCACAGAAGTGGATGGTCACCTCGGGATTCTCGATCTTGCGGGCTGCCTCCAGCATTGTGAAGACGCAGACGCGGTCGTCGAGCGCCTTGCCAGTCACGCTGTCCCCGATCTTCTCGGTCGTCTGCTCCAGCGTCACAAGGTCACCGATCGAGACGAGCTCCTCAACCTCCTCGGCGTCGCGCCCGAGGTCAATAGCGACGTCTTTCACCTCGTCTTCCTTCTCGCGCTGTTCCTCCGTCAGGGTGTGCGGCGGAACGGACCCGATGACACCAGTGACGTCGCCGCCGTCAGCGTGGATCGTTACGCGCTGCGCGCGGAGGACACGCGCGTCCCAGCCGCCGAGCGCGTCGACCTGCACGAAGCCCTCGTCGGTGACGTGGCGGACCATGAACCCAATTTCGTCCATGTGAGCCGCGACAGCCACTGAGTAGTCGCTTTCACCCTCGATAGTGCCGACGACGTTGCCCATCGCGTCCGAGCGAACCTCGTCGACGCTATCCTCGAACTCGCTCCGGACGACGTCCCGAACTCGGTCCTCGTAGCCTGGGACACCGCTCGTTTCAGTCAGTTCCTGTAGCAGCGGAAAGTCGAAGTCGAACGACATACGCGTAGGGCACGTCGCCAGTGGCTTAACGACGAAGGATCCGGATCCGGGATAAATCTACAACTCTATATTAGTTTATTGTAGTACCGCAATCCTTATGGCTGCTGTGTGGGAGGACAGGTGTATGACCGACGTTGAATCCGGACTCCGTGCGCAGTTTATCGAGGCCTTCGAAGGCGCAGAATTCCCGGTCGAAAACCAGATGGACCTCGTTCCTGCGCTGCCCGACGGACCGTCAACGACGTTCGAGGCGGAGAACCACAGCTTCACCGCGATGGAGCTGGCGGCGAAGCTCGGCGACCACCAGGAGTTCCCGTACGACTCGCCCGAGCAACTCGCGGACGACATCATCACGGGGCTAAAGCAGGAAGACCTGATCTGATCGGTAGCTTTCGGCGGGGGCGTTCGGCGTGCCCCAAAGGCGACGCTCGTCACGTATCGATGCCGACGCTCGGCAGGCCCCCGATACCAATGCTCGTTGCGCCGCGTTTCCGCCCGTCGTAGCGAGTTCTTGTAACCGATTCCATCGCTTCCGGAGGATTCTCCGGGGCGACATCGCCGAGTGATACTTCGGCGCTTCGCAGGTAACAGGAGGTTCTTACGCCAGCATCCCGTATTTGGCCCGTGGTCGTCGTCATCCCGGGTTCACTGCCGCCGTGGCTGGCTGCGGGGGTAGCGATGGGACTCCTCGCAACGATCGTCGTCGTGACCGTCTTCGTGCTCGGTGATCGGGTCCTGCCGGCAGCCCAGCAGGACCGAGCCGAACGGGTCGCCGGGGAATCCCGCCGCCACGCCCAGATTCGACGGTATCTCCGGACGATCGACGAGCCGTTCGCGGAGCGAGCGACGGTCGACGGTGTGCGAGTCGCCTTTTATCTGCCGACGCGCGACGTGGCACTCACCTTCGACGTGAAGGCGTTCTTCCGGCTGGAAGCGACGGCGACGCACGTGGTCCTCTGTGAACACGAGCTGACGACGGCCGGCCTTGGTCGCCGGCTCCCCTTCGAGGTGCCGGAGCCGGAACCGGCCGAACCGGAGCCGGAAGACCCGATCGCGGCCGCGTTCGACGCGCTGGGCCTCTCGCGATCCGCCGACATCGACGAGGTAAAGCAGGCGTACCGGGAGCGAGTGAAGGAGGTACACCCGGATCAGGGAGGAGACGAAGCCGAATTCAAACGCGTCAGGGAGGCGTATGCGACGGCACGGAATCACTGTGACTGACCTACTGACGGGAGTCGGACGGGGCGGACTGTTTGCTGATAGTCCCCAGCGGAAGGTCACCAGTCGGAAGAGTCGCGCGGGGAGGGCGGAGTCGTGAACGGGCTGTCGCTCCGGGGACGAGCGCTGTACATCGACGATGCCGCAACCCTCGTCGTCACCGACCTCCACGTCGGCCGGGACGAGTCGTCGAACGTCGAGCTGCCGCTGGGGGAGCGATCGGACCTCCGGGAGCGACTGACGGAGCATCTCGACTACTTCCGGCCGAAAACCGTCGTCTTCGCGGGCGACAGCATCCATGCGCACGGGACCGCTTCGGCGACGAGCATCGAGAGAATTCGTAAGCTGGCGGAGGCCTGTCGGGAGCGCAGGGCCGACCCCGTGTTCGTCGCCGGCAACCACGACGGGACCGTGGGCCAACTCCCGAACGACGTTCACGAGGAGTACGCCGTCGGGCAGGGAGACGACGCGTCGACCGACAGCAGAACCGTCGTGTGCCACGGTCACGAGCCGCCGGCGATGGACGCGGACCGATACGTCGTGGGGCACGACCATCCGACGATCGAGATCGAAGGCGTCCGGCATCCCTGCGTCCTCTTCGGACCCGGAGCGTATCGAGGGGCCGACGTCGTGATGCTCCCTGCCTTCTCGCGGCTCGCCCCCGGTGTCGTGGTCAACGAGATGCGCTCGGATGCGTTTCAGTCGCCACTGGTCACGGAAGCGGACGCGTTTCGGCCCATCGTGTACGACGAGGACGCGGCGGCGACCCTCGAGTTCCCGCCGTTAGGGGAGTTCCGCGGGCTCCTGTGAGCTGGGGCTCGCCGTCGATGGTCCTCGTCCGAGAAGGAAGTGCTTAGTCACCGGCGCGGAAATCGGCGGTTATGAAGACGACGGAGGCGTTCCGCGGACTGGAGTGTACGGACTGCGGCACGGTCCACGACGCGTCGGTCGCGGGCGCGTGTCCCGACTGTGGCGGCGCGACCGATCCGGTGTACGACTACGGGTCAGTCGACGTCGAGGACCTGACTGAGCCGAGTTCTGCGGCCGGGATCTGGGGATTCGATGCCCTGCTCCCGTTCGACGGGGCCGAGGCGATCAGCGCCAGGGAGGGCGACACACCCCTCGTCGCGGCCGACCGGCTCGCTGACGAACTCGAGGTCGACTCGGTGTTCATCAAGGACGAGGCGCGGAACCCGACCGGGACGGTCCTCGACCGCGGCTTCGCCGTGGCCGTCTCGGGGACCGTCGCCCGGGCCCAGGGCGTCGGCGACGATGCGGGGCGTGCCAGCGATGACGAAGGGGACGTTGACGGCGACGAGGTCGACATCGAACCGCTCGCGTGTGCGAGCCCGGGCAACGCGGGGCAGTCGATGGCGGCCTATGCGGGCCACGCGGACCTGCGCTCGTACGCGTTCGTCCCCTCGCGGTGTGCGTTCTCGAACAAGGCCATGACGAACGTCCACGGCGGGGAGATGCAGGTAGTCGGCGGGCGGTTCCCGGACGCCGCGGCCGCAGTCGACGAGCGGCTCTCGACGGCGTACACCGACCTGGGCGCGTTCGCGACGCCGTATCGACACGAGGGCGCGAAGACGCTCGCGTTCGAGGTCGCCGCGGAGCTCGGCTGGGACGCCCCGGACGCGGTCGTCATCCCGACGAGTACCGGGGAGGTGGTCGTCGGCGTCGCGAAGGGCTTCCGCGAACTCGAGGAGCTCGGAATCCTCGAGGAGACGCCGAAGCTCGTCGCCGCACAGCCGACTGGCTGCGCCCCGATTGCGGGCGCGCTGGAAGCGGATCTCGTCTCCCCCGAGCCCGTCGACCATCCGGACACCATCTGTGGTGAGCTGGAGATTCCGGAGCCGGCCGGTGGCGAACGAGCCATCGACGCGGTTCGCGATTCGAGCGGGACAGGCGTCACGGTCGACGACGACGACGTCCTCGAGAGCGCCGTCGCCGTCGCGCAGAACGAGGTGCTGGAGATGGGCGCGGCCGGCGGCGCGGCCCCGGCCGGCGCCTGGGCGCTGGCCCAGAACGACTGGTTCGACGAAGACGACACCGTCGTCCTGGTGAACACCGAGGCCGGACTGAAGACGCCGGACGTCCTCCGAAGCCACCTGATGGGCAAAGGGATCTAATTCGGGAGGAATTCCCGGATTATCGGGCGCTTTGGTGATTGAATATCGTCGCCAGCGACGCCACTCAGCGTGTTTTGAAAGCCCCAACCGTCGAGGTGGTCACAAACCTATCTTATCCGAGCAATCCTGTTTACATCGAATGCCGACGATTTTCCGGCTCTCGTCGACGCCGCCCACGGGACGACCGAACGTTCCTCCGCACGAAATTAAACCAGCTGACACGACACACCAAACCTATGTCGCTTCGCGGGAGAGGTTGCAGCGAGTAGATGTCGACCGATGACCCCGAGCAGTGGATCGTCGCCACCGAGGACGCCAAGACGCTCCCGGTGCAGGAGCTCCTGACGGGCCGCGGGTTCGTCTCGGGCAAGAGCGGGAGCGGGAAGAGTAACACCGTCAGCGTCCTCTGTGAGGAACTGCTGGCGGCGAACTTCACGCTGCTCATCGTCGACACCGAGGGTGAGTACTTCGGGCTGAAAGAGGAGTACGAGTTGCTCCACGTCGGCGGCGACGAGTTCGCCGAGGTGCAGGTCGGCCCGGAACACGCCGAACAGATCGCCAGCGTCGCCCTCGAAAAGAACGTCCCCGTCATTCTGGACGTCTCGGGCTACGACGACACGGACGTTTCCGAGGAACTCATCGCGGCGGTCATCGACGAGCTGTACACCAAGGAGAAGCGCCTCCGGAAACCGTTCCTCCTCGTCGTCGAGGAGATGCAGGAATACCTCCCGCAGACGGGCGGCTCCACCGAGCTCGCGGAGCTCCTCGAACGCGTCGCCAAACGCGGTCGCAAGCGCGGCCTCGGGATCTGCGGCGTCTCGCAACGCCCCTCGTCCGTGGACAAGGACTTCATCACGCAGTGCGACTGGATGGTCTGGCACAAATTCACGTGGGAGAACGACCTCGACATCGTCCGGAACGTCATCGGTCGCGACCGCGCCGACGAACTCGAGAACTTCGATCCGGGTGAGGCGTACCTGATGACCGACTGGGACGACTCGCTGGAGCGTGTGAAGTTCCGTCGGAAGGAAACGTTCGACGCCGGGGCCACCCCGGGCCTGGAATCCTACGAGCGGCCGGACCTCCAGAAAGTGGGCCAGCAGCTCATCGCCGAGATCGAAAGCGAGGGCGGCGTCGCGCAGAAGGGGACCGAGGAGTTCGACGGGCCGGCGTTCGAATCGTCGTCGGACGCGGCGCCGGCGTCAGAAAGCCCGGGCGACCTCGACCTCGGGAGCGAGATCGCGACCGACGCGGGGGCCACTGGCGACGTGGGGGCCACAGGCGATGCGAGCGCAACCGGAGGGATGAGCAGCGCAGGCGGCGTCGACGATCCGAGCGGGGATCTCGGTGACCTCCCAACCGGCGGCAGCGGAGCCCCCGGTGGAATCCCTTCGGATCTGACCCCGGGCGCCGACCCGGACGACCTCGCGGAGGAGGACCCGGAATCGCTCGACGACGAGGAACTCGTGGAGCTTGTCGAACAGCTCCAGCGCCGCAACCAGGTACTGGCCGACGAGATCGACGACCTCCGGGAAGTCGAACGGACGCTTGACGAGGGCGCAACGTTCCGCACGAACCCCGGCGACCTCGGGACAAGAGCCGCCGGCGGTTTCGGCAACGGCGACTTCGGGTCCGGTGACTTCGGCAACGGTGGCGCCCGATACGGCAATGGCACGTCCGGCGGCGTCGGGGAAAGCGACGAGGTCGCCCTCGAACCCCCGTCACCGCCCGAGCCCCCGGAGAATCCCCAGTCGGAACCCGGCCTGAGCCGGGTACTGTTCGAGATCGGCGAGCTAACGATGTACACCGGTCAGGTGGTGAGCTATCGACTGCGACGGGCCATGTACGGCGTGCGAAAGTGGATGCGGACCCGATGATCCAGGCGGCGTCAGTCGAGGGCGGGGGCGGAGCCGATTTCGGGATCGATCGCCGGTAGTCCGCGCTGAATATAAATAGTGGGTCGGTAATGATATAGGCATGATAGAGGATCCGCGTCGTCGATATTTGGCGCGCACCTCCGGGCTAGCCACGGCGTCGACGCTCGTGTTGACGGCCAGTTTCATCGGCGTGCTCTCGTTCATCGAGAGCGCGACCGCGGGCATCTGGAATCGTGTTCCCTGGTATCTCGTCGCCGCCGCGGTGCTGTTCGTTGCGACGGTCGTTCTGCTGGAACGGCACGATGCGGCCGGGAAAGTCATCATCGGGACGGCGACGATAAGCGGGGTCATCGCCTTCGTCGTGATCACGTTGATGTTCGAGGGCCTGGTCTACACCGTCCGGTACCCGGAGGAGGTGTTCGTCACCCAGTACGTGCTCTACTTCCTGGCCGCCGGGCTGCTCGGCACGGGGATCGGCTACTGGGGGATCCAGCACTGGCGGGAGTTCACGCCGAACCAGCGGAGTCTGTAGGGCGGTCCGACACCATCAGGCGCTGAACCCGTATCTCACCCTTTCCACACTCCGATCGCGGATGCCAACCCGATTCACTCCTGGAAACAGTCGTTGCGCTGGAGGTGTTCGTGAAGGTCTCGATAGTAGCGCGCTGGCGAGTCCGGGTCGTCCCCGCCGGCGGTCAGCGTGTCCCAGTCGCCGACCAGGACGAGCCGTTTCTTCGCCCTCGTGAGCGCGACGTTGAGTCGCCGCGGGCCCTCGGTCGGCAACCCGAGGAAGCCGATGTCCCCGTCAGGATTGCTCCGGACGAACGAGACGACGATGGCGTCGCGCTGGCCGCCCTGGAACGAGTCGATGGTGTCGACCTTCACGTCGCCCGACACCGATTCTCCCAGTTCCGACTGTAAGACCGACCGGATCTTCCCGATTTGGCCGTTGTAGGGCGTGATGACACCGATGTCAGTCGCCATGACGCCGTGTTCGAGCAATTGCTGAACCTCGTTCGCGACGGTCCGCGCCTCAGCCCCGTTTATGTACGAGTACATCGGCGTTTGCGATTCCTCGCCGTCGACGTCGACGGCGACGAGCGGGTCGAGCGCCCCGATGGTCCATTGCCGATTGCGCTGGCCGTGGGTCAACACGCCGTCGTAGAACGTCTCGTTCGGGAAGGCGGCGATGGCCTCGTGCATTCGATACTGCGTCGTCAGCGTCGTGCTCACCTCGGCCTGGCCGTAGGTCTCGAGCAGCCGCTCGAACAGCGAGAACTCCAGCTGCTCTACGTGCTGGCCGTCCCCGGAGTGATACGGCGGGAGCTGGCGGTGGTCGCCAGCGAGGATGGACCGCTCGGCCTTCGAAACGGGGATCAGCGTCGACGGAATCGTCGCCTGCGTCGCCTCGTCGATCACGGCGACGTCGAACATGCCGTCGGTGAGCTCGCTCGCGGCGCTCATCGTGGCGCCGACGACGTCCGCCTGCCACACGTCGCCGTCGACGTAGTTCTCGGAGACGACGCCGTTCGTGGAATTGTTGCCCGCCCGCGCGATACGGATGTCACCGTCGACGGCGTCGGCGTGGATCGACCGCGGATCCGCGCGGGCTTCCGTACTACTGCCGACGAGCAGCGTGTCCACCGCCTGATTCGAGTGCGCGGCGGCGAGGACGCGGAGTCCCTCGTCGACGGCGGCCCGGATGATCGCCGTCAGCGTCCGCGTCTTCCCGGTCCCCGGTGGCCCGTGGATGCAGAACACGTCGTTCGCGCGGAGCGCGCGCCGCGCGGCCGTCGCCTGCGACGCGTTGAGGTCACTCCCGAGGTGGGTGTAGCTCTTCTCCTCGACCGACAGCGCTCGCTCACCCGTGACGATCGCGCGCTTCCGCTCGTCGGACTCGACGGCGTCGATGGCGTCCAGCTGGCGGTCGAACGGGACGGGGTTGACGAGCGCACAGACCGCGAACTCGCCGTCAGAATCCGCCTTGAACGCGCGCTCGGCAGCGGCCTTGTCGTCGGAGGTGTCCCAGTAGACCCCCAACTCCAGGCCGTCGCTATCGACCGAGAACAGCTCCGCCTCGACCGGGAACCCCGTCCCGTCGTCGACCCGGTCCACGAGTACCTCCATCCCCGAGTAGAGCTCTGCCGACGGATCGGGCGCAGCCACGAACGAGTCCGAGTTGCCGTCGTCGCTCTCCGCGTCGTTTCCCTCGTCCTCATCTCCCCCGCTGCCGTCCCCCTCCGCGGGAACTCGGAGCGTAACGACCTGCTGGCCGTAATCGTCCGTCCGCCGGCCGCCGGCGACCAGTCCCTGCACGCCGTCGTTGTTCGCGAAGAAGGCGCGGCGCCGCATCGACTCGTAGGCGTCACGCGTCGCCTGTCGCTCCGCTTCGCGTTCGCGCTCGACGAACTCGCGGAGTTCGGCGAACTGCTCGCCCCCGTCACCCCCTCCTCCGACGCTTGTTGCAGACCCGCCTCCCGAGGCGACCCCGACAGCATCGAGCAGGTTGCCCGCCGAGCTGGTAGCCGACGCGGTCGCCGAGCCTTCGGCGTCGCCCTCGTCGAGATACGTCGGGACGCCCTCCGGGTTGGTGCCGGCCGACCAGAACCGGATCCGCCTGGCTGGATACGAATGCCGGAACTCCTCGAGCGCCAACCGCCGAAACTCCTCGATAGAATAGTCATAGAACAGCACGGCCGGCGTCGACTCGTCGTCGAGATACAGCAGGTATTCTCCGGTAAGCTCCGCCGAATCCGGTTCGTGAAGCGGCACACGAACCCGCGACGGCGTCTCGGCGAACCCGCCGTGGTCGACCAGTGAGGAAATCACGTCCCGCACGTCGACGGGGTCGGCCAGCCACCACCGCCCGGCGGCCTGCCGTACCGCACAATCGAAGACGGCGGGCCGCTGTGGCAACTGCCCGAAGGCCCGTTGGATCCGGTCGAATGCCTCGCTCATGCCCCACCCGTTTCTCGGAGAGGTATTTGAGTGTTTTATCACCATCCAGACACGACACCGGCCGAACGTCTCCGATCATCTATCCATACCGGTACTGGTCTGGCAAATGACGGTCGCGTTCGTGTCGGTTCGGGATCTCAGTTCGGCTCGGCGCCCGACTTCGCTTTCGCTCGATGGCGACGCCGCTGGAGCAGGAACGCCGGTCCAGCGACCGTCGATGCGCAGACGAGCGCGACGACAAAGACACCGACCAGCGCCGTCGGCCGAGCGAGCACGACGCTCGGGTCGTCGAAGGCGCCGACGACGAGCGCGGTGACGCCCAACGCGCCGCCGACGACGTACCACCAGGGGTTCGGTGCCCAGTCCACGTCGCTGTCGTGGAGGCGGGACGCTTCGGTAAAGAGGCGGTCCGTCGCCAGCGCCGCGATCCCGATCAGGAGGGCGTCGTACGCGACGGTTATCCCACCAGCGACGCCAGCGAGGAGCAGCGCCGCGCGCCCGAACGCCAGGAGTGCTGGCACGCCGACGAACCAGACGGGAAGCAGTTCCTCGTCCGCTTGCGTGTCGAACAGCGACAGCTCGTCCGACGCGTCGATCGTCGGAGTATCGTCTATCGGCGTCACGACGCGTGTCCTCCGGACGGCTGGACTCGCTGATCCCAGCGGTGCTCATCGTCCCCCCTCGATCGTGGCCGGTGCGGATGCGGGTTGATATACATGGCTCTTGGTTCCGCGGAGCCGGTCGCGGACCACCGCTCCGGCGGCGAGACTCCCGCTACAGCAGTCGCTCTGGGAGTAAAGCTTATGTCGCCGGAGAGGGAAGGAGAGGATGTTCCACCAACCTTTCCGTCCCTGCTTTTTGGATACTTACGTTTCGAACACGCGTGTCTCCCGTATTAACTTTGTGAGTAGTATGCGACATGTCAGGAGTGGTGTCTGAAAATCCGCCTTGAGTGGGTTTATCTGGCTAATAGAGCAGGGAATAGCCCTATCAGCAACTTCCTTTTGACATAACCGTCTGCACAGTCACCGGCGTGCACCGACGGTCCGTCGACGTGCCAGCCCCACCAAGTCGTTTTATCGCCGCGGCACTATCGTCCAACTATGCCCGAACTTGCCGACCGAGAATGTACGGCCTGTACGAGCGACGACGACCCGCTCACCGGCGAGCCCCTCGAGGACTTACTGGCCGGAATCGACACCGACGTCTGGGACGTGGTCGAGGAGCATCACCTCGAAGGGACCTACGAGTTCGAGGACTTCCGCGATGCGTTAGAGTTCACCTACGAAGTGGGTGAGCTCGCAGAGGAGGAATGGCACCACCCCGATCTGCACCTGTCGTGGGGCGAGGTCGTCGTCGAGATGTGGACCCACAAGATCGACGGCCTCCGTGAAACCGACTTCATCATGGCCGCCCGGATGGATCGGATCTACGACGAGTACGCGCCGGACGAGTCGTAACCGGATCCAGTCACGTTCTTTCTGTCGGGTCACAATAACTAATTACTCGAAGCTGTTATACTTACGTACAGGCCGGAGCCCCACGCACTGGCCCACTGTGGCGAAGAACAAGGGCCTGCAGCCACACGCCGGTGCTACAACCGCGTTCGACCGGTTCGGTTTTCACCCTTTCCCGGGCCGGGAGCTGACAGGGGCAGGCCTCCTTATCGCCCCGACGTGTGCGAACGCGTGCAGGCTGTTCTACCGCGACGCATGCCCTGTTGGCATCGACGGATCCGGTGACTGGAGCGCCCCGAGGTCGTTGCTCCCGTCGTTGCCGTCGCCGTCGTGCCGTCGCCGTCGCTGCCGCCGCCATCGCTGCCGTCGCTGCCGCCGCCATCGCTGCCGTCGCCGTCGCTCATTTAGCGGTTCGGTGTGGACTGTCGCTAATGAGTCTGGAGACTGTCGTCGTCGCCATCGGCCCGACGGAAGAATCGCGGATCGAGCAGTTGGCTGAAACCCTCCTCGACGTCGTCGAGCCGTGCCGAGCGACGGTCGTGCTCTATCACGCGTTCTCCGAACGCGCGCTGAAACGCGGGGCCGAGGAGATCGGGATCGACGCTGAAGGAACCCCGGATCCGGAGGTGGTCGTCGGCCGACTCGAGAGCGTGGACGCGATCACCGACGAGCTGGACGCCCTCGGCGTCGACAACGAGGTCAGGAGTGCGGTCGAATCTCCACAGGAGGGGATCGTGCGCGTGGCCGAGCAAGCGGACGCGGACATGGTGTTCATCGGCGGCCGAAAGCGGTCCTCCACCGGCAAGGCCGTCTTCGGAAGCACCGCCCACAGCGTGTTGATGAACGCGCCGTGCCCCGTTACCTTCGTTCGCGAGGACCTGGACGACGGGTGATCGCTGCGGGGACGCAACTCACCCATCCAGGTCGATGACCAGCGTGAGTTCGGTCACGCCGTCCGGCCGGGTGAGGCGAACGTCGAACGCGACGGCGAGAACCACCGTCTCGCCGGCCCGCTCCTGCACGACGACGCCGTCGATCGCCTCGCAGGGACCGAACTTGCGGGCGGGACCGCTCGGACACGAGTTCTCGGCAACCGTTCTCGCAACTGCCTGCTGGTACTCGATCTCCGCGGCAACGCCGCCGGACAGCCGCGCCGTTTCGAGGTCGGTCAGGTCGTTTCCGAGTCCTTCCTTGTACGCAGCGACGGCTTCCTTCCGGTCTTCCCACGCGTACTCGCCGGCGACGTCGTCGGTCGCGGCGTGGGCCGCGCGGTCGAGTGCGCGTTCCAGCTCGGCGCTCGGCGCGTCCTCGGTCGGTTCGGCAGCGACGTCGCCGGCGTAGCCGAGCTGGAGATACGCCAGCGCGAGGGGGAAGATGGCGAGCGCGATGGCGGCGGCCGCGAGGACGACGAGCTGTGCCCGGTCGCGACCTCGTTCCCGCGTTCCGGCTCCGGGTTCTGTCCCGGTCATGCGTACCACACCGTAATCGCGACCGTTCCGTTTCGCGTCGGTACCTCCGCCCGGCCGACGGCGACGCCGGCGGGCTGCTCGAACCCGACGCTCCCGTGTGGCGTCTCGATGCGATAGAGCAGGTTCTCCGGGAGAATCCGATCGACTCGCCTGTCGAGTCCCTCGCGCTCCCGCTCGAGCGCCGCCGGCGAGCGAGCGACCTCGGCGAGCCGCGTCTCGCCCGCGTGCCGCGGCGGCTCGTTCGCGAGCACCGTGGCCGTATCCTCGGCGTACGCGTCGAGCTGGGCCTCCGTCGCTCCCGTCGCCGGAAGCCCGAGGCCGAACACGGCGGCGACAGTCAGGATGAACAGGACGCCGATGCCAGCCTCGACGGCCGCGAGCGAGAGTTGGGCGCGCTCCGATTCCGACAGCGATTCCGACGCCGGCCCCGATTGTGCCCTCGATTCGTCGGCGGGGCGAAAGCGGTGGCTTGGGCGGCTAGTCATCGACAGTCACCACGATGAGCGCTTTCTCGGTCGTTTCCGGCGTCGCTTCCACGGTGACGTTACCGTCGCCGACGGCAGTCACCGCCAGCGTGTCGTACCGGGAGACGTTCACCGTCGCTTCGCCGTCGAGGCCGTCAGGGTCGTGGAGGACGACGCGGCCGTCCACTCGGACGGTTTCGACGTCGCCGCTCGGCGTGACCGTGATCCGGTCTGTTCGGCGCGGGACGGTGAGCGCTTCCCCGCCCGCGGTCAGCGTTCCGGACCAGGTGTCGTCCGTCGCGAGCAACGCCAGTCGGCGGATCGTCGTGCCGCCCGTCGGGTCCCCGCGGTCGACGACCGTCTCCCCGCCAATTCGAACGCTAACCGCGCGCCCGGCGAGTTCCGGAACGAGGCGCTCCAGATCGTCCGCCGTGAGGGCCATTGCCGCCTCGCGGTCGAGGACGTTCGCCCGACGAGTGACGGGGCTGCTGGCGGCGACCAGGCGCTCGGCGACGGCGACGGTGGTCGCTCGCTCGGCGCTGTCGCGTTCGGCGGTCACGAGTGCCCCTTCGGCCATCGCGACTGCCGTCCCGGTGACCGCGGTAAGTACGACCAGCGCGACGGCGACGACGAGCAGGTTCGCCTGTGCGCGGCCTCTCAGCGAGCCAGCGTGTTGCGGGCTCATTCGTTCACCAGGCGCAAGACGACGCCATCGCCCTCGGTTGTCGCGACCACCGTCGTTTCCGCACCGCTTCGCCAGACCCCCTCCACTCGCCGGACGTAGCTCGGGAGGGCGAGCTGGTGCGTGTCACCTATCTCGTCGTCTGGGTGTTCGAGCCGAATCGTCGTCCCGTTGGCGACGATCCGATAGTTCGCGTTGCGGATCGCGGACGGGAGCGTCACCCGCGTCTCCGCGGCGACGTCCCTCGCGTTCGGCGGCACTGCCCCCTCGATCTCGCCAGCGGCGGCGACGAGCGCCCGGTCGGCCACCTCGTCGCCTGCGGCCGCTCGGTACTCCGGGACAACGCCACCGTACAGGGCCGTCGTCATCGTCCCGATGAACAACACGACGATGGCGGCTTCGAGCGCTTTCCCGACCATGGGCACGACCGCCCGATCGGTTCCTTGCTGCTCGGGAGCCGCTCCGTTACCACGCTTCCTGCGAGCGCTACACATGGCGAACCTCCAGCCCGAGCGTGTGCCGGACGAGGTACCCGGTTCGAGTGCCGTCGAAGCGCGCAACGACGCTGTCGTGTGCGTCGCCCGCGAACGATTTCCGCTCCACGTCGGCGCCGATGCGCTCGAAGTATCGCTCCCAGGCACCTGGCGCGTCGGTCTCGATGGCGACGGCGAACTCCCCGTCACCGAGGGCCTCTCGCTCGTGTGAGACGTTGCTCGTGAGCGCGAGGGTGGTTGCTTCGTCCGTCGTGACCGAGCGCGTCTCCTCCCCGCCGAGGACCGCGATCCCGAAGAGAGCGACGCCCTCGGAGACGGCGAACGGCGGATCGCGGTACATCTTCGCTCCGCCGCCGTAGTCCCGGACGATGGCACCCGCCACGGCCAAAACGCGATGGGATCCGGACTCGTAGGCGACGCCGTCCGCCTCGTAGGCCGTCCACCCAGATCCGTTGTGGATGCGTACCGTCCGGTCGACCGTTCGGAACTCACCGTCGGTGAAGGACACCCGGCCGGTGTGTCGCCCCGTTGCTTCGACCGGTTGGATGGCTGCCTCGAGGTCGTCGGCGACGCGGTCGGCGTTGGCGGCCGCAGCGTTGCTCTCGACCACGGTGCCGACGGCGGCCGTGAGCGTCCCCAGGCTGATCATCGTCAACCCGATCAGGACGGCGACGCCGATGACGTTCGACTGGCCGCGGTCGTCGACGGTTGGGACTGCTACCGAAATCGCGGGTACTCGGCTGTCCCGGGTCATATCATTCCTACCCCGGCGAAGATGACGTAGCAGATGGCGACGAGCAACCCTGAGTGAAGCAGCGCCTCGTACCAGCCACGGCTCGCTACGCCGGCGAACCACCCCGAGGACAGCATCGTCGCTTGCGTCACGACGTAGAACCGGAATCGCTCCCGGGCCGGTTGGATGGCCGTCGGATCGAGCGCGGAGCCCGACATCGAGGACAACTGTGCGAAGCCGTCGATGACGTGGAGGTTCACGGCCGCGACGATGCCAATGACCAGCAGCGCCGTCGTCCAGCCGACGGCGACGTACACTAACATCGCCGAGCGGAGCGCTTGCTTTTCGTGGTAGAGGCGGCCGATCTCCGTCTGTAGCGTCTCGAAGACGGTCTCGGTGTCGCTGCCGGCGTCGAGCGCGCCGGTGACGAGGCCGACGGTCTGCTCCGACAGCGGCGTGCCGACCGCCGCGACGAACGCCTCGAGGGCGGCCGTCCGGAGTTCGGCCTCGTCGTCGTGGGCCGAGAGCGCAGCCCCGTCGTCACGGGCCGTCTCTGTCGCCGCGGTGGTCAACCCGAGATTGAACGCGAGGTCGGCGACGTCGTCGTCGAGCGCGCCGAGGTCGACGTCCCGCGCGACGAGTTCGACGGCCTCCGAGAACGGGCGTCCGAGGCTGACGTGCCCCGAAACCGCGTGGACGAAGTCCTTGATCTCGCGGTCCTTCGCGTCGTCGAGCCGAGCGCGACGGACCGCGACGGCGCCGACCGGGACGGCGAACGCTACGTACCCCAGCAGAGCCACGGTTACCGGGTTGGTGCCGCCGGCCCCGACCGCGGCTGTGAGCAGGACGCTCGGACCCGCGACCACGACGGCGGCCGACGCCGGGTTTCGTGTCGCCGTCGCGAGCACCGCGAGTGGCTCGGGCGGGAGCGCGTACGACACCTGCTGGTCCGCCGGTCGGAGGGTCTCGACGGTGGCCGCGGCAGCGAGGCCGACGACGAGGATGAACCCCGCGCTCCCGTAGACGATGAGCGCGCGGGTGGAGATCGCGCCCAGCGGCGTGGCTATCGGCGCCGAGAGTCCCGGTGCGAGGACGCTCATCACCGTCAGGACGATGACGAGCAACGCCGGGAGCACGAGCAGGACGATGAACAGCTCCGCGAGGAGTTCAAGGAACCCCTCCGCGCGCTTGCGAGCGCGGTCCTGTCGATGGCCGAGCATGCGACTCTCCATCCGGAGGTAGTTCGCCAGCGCGTCCTCCCCCTGGCTCGCGTGCTCCCGAAATTTGAGCAGGAAGGGAGCGAGCAGGTCTCGAGACGGCGTGTCGCGGGCGGCTCGTCGTAGCGCGTCGTCGAGGCTTCCCGTCAGCCGCGTCGTGTTGAGTGCCGTGCGGAAGGCCACGGCCGTTTCGCCGTAGGCGTCGTTGGCGGCGGTCTTCCGGAGCATGCCCCGGGGGTCGTCGCTCCCGGACGAGAGTGCGTGGAGATACCGGACCGCGCCCGGCAGCGTCCGATCGATATCGGTCCGCCGAGCGCTCGCGGCCCACTTCAGGTAGCGCCCGCCGGCCCTGACGGTGGTGGCCTTGGCAACGGCGCTGATGCCCCCGCCCCCGAGGACGGCGATCCAGAACCGGGGAACCGTCGCCAGCGCGGGAACGTCGCCCGGCACGAGCCCGTCGAGGAAGGCGTCCACGCTGGCGATCGTTTCGGTCGGAAGGCTCGCGAGGACGACGAGCGTCGGCACCATAACGAGGACGCTGACGAGCCACGAGAACCCGTAGACCCGTGAAAGATACACGTCGAAGCTCACGCGGAGGTCGGTGCCGCGGTAGCGCTTGCGGTCGGCGGCGTGCTTTCGGGAGTCGGCGTGCCGCGCGAACAGCGCGTACAGCGCCCGATCGAGCACGGAGAGCCGGGTGTCGGGGTCGCTGCCGGGGAGCCTCGCTCCCGCGGTGAGCCCGGCGCCATCCGGGACGCCGTTTCCACCCGTCATTCTCCGGCACCCCCGTTGTCGTCGGTTCTGACGCCGGTACCCGCGTCGTCGGTCGTTCGCACAGCGCGTTCGACGGTGGCGGCTTCGTCCGTTCGGAGGTCGGCGAGGAACTCGAACAGCTGGTCGAAGTCGGCGACGCCCTCGTTCACGAGGTACTGGACGTACCGGTGCTTTCGGTGGAACTCGTCCTCGACCTCGGCGACGTCCCGGTCGGTCCGTTCCGCGATGCGGTGAAGGAAGCGGAACCGGAGTGCGCCCTCGGTTTCCGCCGTCGCGGCAGCGGTCGCGGTCGCAGCAGCGGTCGCGGTCGCAGCAGCGGTCGCGTTCGCGGAATCGACGTCGTCGCCCAGGTCCGGGTGGTCGTATTCGAGGTGGAACGTCCCGTCAGTGTCCCGCCAGCCGACCGTGTTCCAGTGGATCGTGGCGCCGTTCTTCTCGACGGTTCCCGCACCGCCGCGACGGGCGAGCGTGCCGTCGCTGTCGTGGGCGGCGTCGGAAAGCGCCTCGAACTCCGCGTCCGACAGCAGCTCGACGACGTGCGAGACGTAGCGGTCGCCGTCGACCTCGTGCGGGAAGGCGACGAGGTCGAGTTCGCGCAGCAGGTAGGCCGGGAGGCCCTGCTCGATGACCCGGTTGACGAGCGTCTCGACGTCCTCGGCGTGGGTGGTACCGACGACGCCGTGGCCCGTGTTGAGCGTCTCCGCGAACGTCTCGAAGCTTTCCGGGGTGTTGATCTCGGCGATGACCTCGACGTCCGGGTTGAGGTAGTTCGTCTCGGTCATCAGCTCGGCCATCGTCACGCGCTTGTACTCGTTCTCGTGGTCCCGCGTCGTCAGCGAGACGCCCGTCTCGTGGGGCAGCCGCACCTCGCGGGACCCCTCGTCGATGGAGATCGGCCGGTCGTCGAAGGGGACGAACGGCATGTGTGCGTTCATCAGCGTCGTCTTCCCGACACCGGTCGGCCCGGAGAAGAGGACGACACCGTGATGCTCGTAGAGGAGCCAGAACAGCGCGACCAGCTCAGTCGATAGCGACCCACGCTCGACGAGGTCGACGGGGGTCATGGCGTCCGGCGACTGCTTCCGGATGGAAACGTACGGGCCGTCTTCCGAGATGGCCGGCAGGGCGACCGCACAGCGCACCGTTTCGGGCACGTCGTCGAGGTCGATGTTCACCTTCGCGGACGGCGCGGAGGCGTTCAGCTCCGTGCCGTCGTGGGCGGCCAGCTGTGTGACGACGTTGACGAACGTCGTCTCGGACTCGAACGCGAGGTTCGTCGGGACACGGTCGCCCGGACGAGCACCGCGTGGCCCGTCGCTGGCAACGTCGGCGGTGCTCGTGTCTCCGGTGCTCGCGTCGGTGTCGCCGGTGCTCGCGTCGGTGTCGCCGGTGCTCGCGTCGTAGATGGACGCGCGCGGGACGACCTTCACGCGTTCGCCCACCCGGTTCGCCTCGATGTCCTCCAGGTGTGGGTCGCGGATCGGGACCGAGAGGATCCCCTCGCCGACGTAATCGCGGAGGACGTAGTAGACGAGGTCGTCGAGTCGGTCGCGCGCGAACCGGGAGTCGACCGGCGGCACGACGAGGTCGTACTCGGCCAGCGCTGCGCGGAGTCGGTACTCGGTCGCGTCGACCCACGCTCGCGTGTTGCGGGCGGTGAGCCGCCGCGAGAGGAACTGTCGCGCGCGGTCGGCGACGAACGCCCGGCGGTCCTCGACGACGCGGTCGACGTTCGCTTCCCAAATTCGCTCCTTGCACTCCCCGATGAGGTCGTCGTCGCCCGGGAGGAGGTCGGGTTCGAGGACGGCGTACTTCGTCGTGAACTGGTCGGACCCGAGCAGGTGCTCCCGGTAGACGACGACTTCGACGTCGAAGTCGAAGAAGTCGACCTCGTAGGTCCGGAGCCGCTCGCCGGCGACGCGCTCGACGTACTCCGTCCCAGCGTCGACGCCGGTCCGAACCGGCGCGAAGGCGTCGGTGTGGACCACGAGCTCCTCCGCGTCGCCGACGTCGGCCACCTCGATGCGGTCGTCGACGGCCAGCGGCGTCACCTCGCCGAGGAGACGCAGTTCGCTCAGCGCGTGGTAGTCGATCCGGCGTCGCGCGGCCGCGGAGGTGTCGAGCAGCCGGTCGAGCGCGCGCTCGTACTTCGGCTCGAAGCCGGCGTCGGCGCGCTCGACGACGCCCTGTCTGGTGAGCGGCCGACGATGCCGAACCGCCGAGAAGTGGTCGCGCACGCTCGCGAGGGCGGCCTCGTCACCGACGTCGAGGGGCGGCTCGCGGGTGTCGTAGGCGAACCCCGTCGCGGTCTCGGTCACGGTCGCGACGACGCCCGGGATCGGTTCGTACTGGGCGCGCACGTCCTCGGCGTACCAGGCTTCCGGATCGTCCGGCGGGACCGGCGCAGGAACTGTTCCCGGGTCAGTTTGTCCCTGTCCGCCGATTTCGAGTGTTGGTGCGTATTTCATATGGTTGTATCTTATCCGAAAATTAGTCATTCTCTTTCGTATTTAAACATTCACACCGCGGAAATATCAGTATAGGTGTCGCGGGCTTAAAATAAAAGCGTCACCGCGCCACAACGCAGCGCCGTCTATACCGATAGATAGGGCTAAGTCGATTTTCGGCCCAACCAGCAGTGTGCCTCGAGTAAATACCAGGATTGAGGCGGAACGCAAATAATCGGTATCTGCTGGGTTACTCTGGAGTAAAGTCCACCTATCAGAAACAGAAGGTCAAAAAAGTGAAATATACGTCAGGCAAGGAATAGCACTAAGAAAGGTGTAGCAGTACCCAGAGACTAAAGCTAGCTGACGACCGTCTATTACGCGTTGACGAGTTCTGCCACTGATTCTTTTCGCCCCACATCAATCACTTTAGCGGGTTCGTCACCTTTTCCAAGAGTCACGACGATCTTCTCTCCGTGTTCCAGCCCGTCTTCCCTGCCCAGAGGAATGATGACGGTATATGGGTTGATTTTCCGGAGAGGCTCTACCCGATCGAAGACTGGCATACGTAGTTCTACTGCGGTAATGACTTAAATTGTCCGGCGACCCTTTGATTGGCGGGGATGGCACAACTAGTCATCTGTCCTTGATTTCTTCGAAGAGCGACTCCCACTGATCCACGCCAAGAGCTGTCAACTCTTCCGGCCGTTTGATTTTCACGAAAGGGCTGTCCTCCAAATTCCCTTTCTTTAATTTTTGCTGGCATGATTTTGCCTTATTTCGTTGCTCGGCATCCTCGAAGTTGTGACCGTCCATCCAGTCTTCCACACTGAGGAAGACACTTTTTCCAGAGTTCGTTGGCTCCGTGCTGGTCACTTCCGCGGTTCCCAAACGCAGATCATATTCGTGAGTTTCAGCGTCTCCTCCAACAGTATCCTTAGTGCAAATGAGTAGTCTCGTACCGTTTTCAACCAACCCTTCCGGATTATTAATTACCGCTCTACCGTCTTCACCGTCCCACATTTTAATCTCGAGCGGCATGATATTATCATCAATATATTGATACCTCCAAAATTTGGAGACCAGTTCGATGTCACCCGGCCCTACCTCTATCCAATCGTACACTCGTTCCAACCACAGGTAGTTAAGAATCTTATAATCAGTTGCTAACAGAAGAGTGCCGATAGCAAAGACAAGCGACTGCCACTGAGTGAGAAACATTGAAGCAAGCCACATACACAGTAGAGCCGCCGTCGATAGCATCTCCTTGCGGTGACCTGAGATCCAGGAATAGGCAGCATGTGCGTATCTTCTGAGAACCTCTACCATCGTAGACATGATGAGAACAGATTTATTTAAACATTACCCAGTTACACTAATTTAACGTCCGGCAGATGAATGTCCAGCATACCTAGTCGAGAAATCGGCATTTTCTGGTCGGAGCGGTCGATTCCAAATTAGGCCGGTCGGGTGAGAGTTAATATTGCCTTCGGATTCCTGACTATTCGATCTCCTCAATCTATTATAGATGGTTGCAATCACCGCTTCCGACTCAACTTTGATGCGTCTCCCGCCCAACGACTGGACGTGACTACTCGGCTGTGCATCGTCGGCGCCGGTGCCGCGGGCGCCGGTGCCGCCTACGCGCTCCGCGACGCTCCCGTCGACGTGACGATCCTCGAAAAGAGCCGCGGCGTCGGCGGCAGCGCGGCCACCCGGCGATGAAACGGCTGCCGCTACGACCACGGCGCCAACTACGTCAAAGAGCCCGACAAGCGGACCGTCAACCTCCTCCGCTCGCTTGGCAGCGACGGCCTCGTCGACGTCGACGGCCCCGTGTGGATCATCGACGCCGACGGCTCGATCAGCGCGGGGGACCGCCCGGAGGAGCACAAGTGGACCTGGGAGGCAGGCATCATCCAGCTCGCCACGCGGCTTCTCGCTGCGACCGAAGCGACGGTCGAGAAGACCACTCGCGTCGCCGACCCCGCCGAGACGGACGGCATCTGGACGCTCACCGACACTGACGGCGGAGAGCACGTGCCCTTCGACATGGTGCTGCTCACGCCGCCGGCGCCACAGACCGCCGACCTGCTCGCGGCGACCGAATCCGCCACGCTCGGGGGGACGCGTCGGCGACGTCGAGGCAGCCGTCCGCGACGTCCCGTATCGCACGATCCTGTCGGTGATGCTCCAATATCCGTTCGAACTGGACCGGCCCTACTACGCGCTGGTCGACACCTCATGGGAACACGACGTTGGGTGGGTTTCCCGCGAGCAGTGCAAGCCGGCCCACGTCCCCGACCGCGAGTCGCTGCTTGGCGTCCAGCCGAGCCCGGAGTGGTCGACCGCCCACTACGAAGACCCGCTGGAGGAGGTCGCGCCCGTCGTCGCCGAGAAGGTGGCGACGCTGCTCGACGACGACCGCCTGCTCGACCCTGACTGGGTCGACGACCAGGGATGGCGATACGCGCTACCGGACGCCGGCGTCGACGAGGAGCCCGTCTCAACAGACGCGGACGCGGGTCTCCACGTTGCCGGCGACTGGTCGCTGGCGAGGCCCGCGTCCACGCGGCGCTCTGGAACGGGGTCGAGGCCGGCGAGCAGATGCGTGACTCGACGTAATTGACCGGGGTTCCGCGAGTCGTTAGCGTCGGTCTCGGAGGGGCCAGAATACAGACCTGCGGGGGCTCTCGCGTCGGGGGAGCGAGCTGCCTCAACGTGTTTACGTGGTACTGAAGCGACCCGCGTCGGAGCAAACAGCTTCCCGGCGAGGTCGGACCCCGGTGTGGGTTACAGCGGGTTCTGCATCGTCGGCTCCAGCACGTCCCGTGGGCCGAGGTCCTCGTCGGTGTCCCAGTTCTGATCGGCCGGCGTTTTGTGGTTCAACTCGAGGACGGTGAGCCCCTTGCCGATGTCGCTGCCGAGGTTGTACGTCGTCGTCCCGGATTCCGGCAGGTCGACGTTCGTCCAGTAGGCCGTCCCTAGCGGTGCGAAGGCGGCCAGCTCCTCCGGGGCCGTCGGGTCCTCGATGCTGTAGGCCCGCATGCCGCCCTGGTAGAAGCTCGCGAACACCTTGTCCTCGCGCACGTCGAAGTTGTGGGACGTGCGAAGCCCGTCGCTGGGCCGGTCCGGGGATGGGATGAAGCCGATTTCGTCCTCGGTCGGGTTGCTCGGCGACGAACTCGTGGTGACGTCGCTCGTGTCGAAGATCCGGATGCCGCCGTGGTCACCCGGAATCACCGTGTCCTCGAAGGGGCCGGGGAACGTCTCGGCGCCGACGAGCGTGTAGTCCCCGCTCGGGGTTGGCTGGACGTAGTGCGCGTTCCCCGGCTGGCCGAGGTAGCGCTCCTGGCGCTCCTGCGTCCCGGCCGGTTCGACGCCGGCGTCGTCGGTCGCGCCGAAGTGGGCGACCGCCTGCGGGTCCGACGGGTCGGAGACGTCGGCGACGACGACCCCGGCGTCCCAGAAGGCCATGTACGCGAGGTCGTTCTCGACGTAGAGGTCGTGGATCGGGTTGATGCCCGCCTTCGCCATGTCGGGGTGGGCATCTCGGAGCATCCACGCGCCGCCGGAACCGCGGTCGGTCCCCTCGAGGCTCACCGGGTTCGCGGGGTCGCTGACGTCGAGCACGACCATGCGCGCGTACTCGAAGTCGTCGTTGATACAGAGGTACGCGTAGTCGCCGTCGAGGAAGCAGTTGTGGACGCCGCTCGCTGCCTCGTAGAAGGACACCTCGACGGGCGTCGTCGGGTCGGAGACGTCGTAGAACGTGACGCCGGCGGGGTTCGTGTCGCTGCCGGCGTCGCCGTCGTTCGCGAGCGCAGCGAGGTTGCCCTCGACCTTGACGTCCAGGTTGTCCTGCCCGTGACCTGCCGCGGTGCCCCCGAGGAGCGGGGTCGAGGGGTCGCTCACGTCGACGGTCGATATCTCCGCACCGTTCGCGGAGTACGCCCAGTCGCCCTGGACGACCGCCTCGTGGGTGCCGGCGTCGAGCGCCTCGCCGACGAGTTCGTAATTCCAGTCCGATTCGGCTGCGGCGCTGGCGCTCGTGACCGCGAGGCCACCGAGCGTCGCGCCGGTCGTCTTCAGGAACTGTCGTCTGTCGAATGTCATGAGTTGGATCCGTGTCGGGTTCGGGGATGACTGCTGACCGATCCGCTGCACTGCGAGCCGAGGTTTCGTGAGTTGGTCGGTTCTCGATGCCCGGGTGCCCGACGCTACTCTGGAGGTAGGCGCTTGATCCCTTTACTCACACCCCTAATTTATAGGGTTCGCGGAGAGAAGAATATCGAGTAACCGATCGTTTGCGGTGTCGGCATCGAGGATGAGAGCGAGGGCGGCGCCGAGTCCGACGCTGCATCCGGCGCCGAGTCCGACGCTGCATCCGGCGCCGAGTCCGACGCTGCATCCGGCGCC
>JBDGPU010000049.1:0-6317 GCA_042219525.1 Halopenitus sp. | reverse complement strand
GAGACCGAGGCCGACTGAAGCGGCCAAGTCTGCAACGAATATCGCGGCGGAACCGGTTTTGCGAAAAAGTCTCACCTATCCATCAGCATTATTGTCCGACTAACCCTGTGTCGAGCTAGCATGGCACTCAATTCACCGACGGTCGAGGACGTGGCGGCGCGGCTCGACGAGATGGGGATCGACGCCTCCAGGGAGGAGGCGGCCACGATGCGGGAGCTGGTCGCTGAAACCCTCGAAACGTACGAACGAACGGACGAACTCACCGAACCGGAGGAACGGCGGCCGACCGAACACACGGACCGCGCGTATCACGGCCGAGCCGATCCGGACGAGGATCCGCTGAGCGCGTGGCTCAGACGGTGCCGTATCGAGGGGCACGACGACGGGCTACTCGCGGACACGACGGTCGCGCTGAAGGACAACGTCTCGCTCGCCGGCGTCCCGATCTCCTTCGGCACGGACCTGTTCGAGCACGTGCCGACGGAAGACGCCACCATCGTGACACGCATGCTCGACGAGGGCGCGACGATCACCGGCATCGTCGACATGGACGGGTTCGCCTTCTCCGGGGTGGGTGACACGGGCGCGTACGGGCCGACGTTCAACCCTCACGATTCCGACCGGTACGCCGGCGGGTCGTCGTCGGGGAGCGCGGCGGCCGTCGGCGCCGGCGACGTCGACGTCGCTATCGGCGGCGACCAGGGCGGGAGCATCCGCATCCCCGCGGCGTGGTCGGGTTGCGTCGGCCACAAGCCGACCCACGGGTTGGTGCCGTACACCGGCGTCTTCCGCGTCGACAACACCATCGACCACACCGGCCCGATCGCCGGAACCGTCGCGGACGCGGCCAGCTGCCTCGAGGCTATCGCCGGCACCGACCCGGTCGACCCCCGACAGCGCGGCGTCGAGTCGAAGGCGTATTCGGACGCACTCGACGGCGACGTCGACGACCTGACCATCGGCGTCGTCGAGGAGGGGTTCGACCTCGACGTCTCGGACCCCGCCGTCGACGAGGCGGTCCGAGCGGCCGTCGACGAGCTCGCCGACCAGGGAGCGACCGTCGAGTCTGTGAGCATCCCCGAACACGCGGACGCGATGCCGGTCTGGCTCCCCATCATCGTGCACGGGGCTGCGGCGACGCTGACGGCGAACGGCGAGGGCTACGGGTGGCAAGGCCGCTACGATACGGACCTCGTCACTGCGCTCGGCCGGGCGCAGGCCGCGAACCCCGACGACTTGCCGTTCAACGTCGTCGTGGCGGCGCTCCTGCACGACTACCTGTCGGACCAGCGCTACGGCGAGTTCTACGCGAAATCACAGAACCTCCGTCGGTCGTTCACCGCGGCCTACGACGAGGCCCTCTCGGCGGTCGACCTCCTGGCGATGCCGACGACGCCGATGCCGGCGTTCGAGCACGACCCCGACCGGTCGGCTGCCGACACGTTCCGGCACGCCCTGGCCCCGGCGCTCAACACCTGCGCGTTCAACACCACCGGCCATCCCTCGGTGAGCGTCCCGTGTGCCAAACGCGACGGGCTCCCCGTCGGGCTCATGCTCACGGGTCGACAGTTCGAGGACGCGACGGTGCTCCGGGCTGCGCACGCCTTCGAGTCGGCGACCGACTGGGAATCGCGGTAGTCGGCGCGCCCAGGTGCGCGGCTGCAGGGTGCGGCCGCGGGCTCTCCGGAAGGCTGCGTTGCCGTCGAGTGTCACGGCATTTCGTCCGCCGAGACCCACACCGCATCATCCATCAAACCGGCCAAGAGCGAAGGGTTGCAGTCTGCAAAGGATCCGGTGCTATTCCTTGTTGCCCTGGTGCTCCACGGCCTCCATCAGCTTCAGCTGGGTCGATCGCTCGTCGACCTTCTTGGGGTGGACGCCGACGAGGACGACGACGTCGCCCTGGTGCGAGACGCTCGCGAGATGGATGCGGATCGGGACCTCGCCCCGATCGGTCGATGCCGTCGTTGCGAAGGTGGTCACCTCGGTCTGCTTACCGAGGATCTTTCGGTTTTCGCGCTGGACGACCTCGATGTCCTCGAAGTTGACGCCGTCAGTGTTGCCGACCTCCTTGGCAACGCGCTGGAGAAGCTCCTTCCCGGTGAGCCGCGTGATCGGGTTCACCGACTGTCCGGCGATCGTCGCGTCCGGCGTGCTGGCGACGATGAGCGTTGCGGGGGTCTCGTTGGACATATAACTTGTCGTCCACGTCGTGGCCGTGACCTGTCTGCTCACGCCAGCGACCTCGACCGTTTCGTTGATCGTCACCGGCTCGGGGTCCTGTCCGGTGTAATTGGCCGCCTCCAGTGCGGCTTCGTCGACGGTCGCCGGCGACGCCGAGAAGCTAAGGGCCCCGCCAATACAGCCCGCGAGGAGCACGACGACAGCGAGTGCGGCGAGCGATCGGGGCTTCATGTCCTGTAGTAGGGCATCGATCACATATGAATCGTGGGTCTTGGAGAGCCCGGTTCTATTGGAAGCTTCCTTCACCTGTGGAGAGTCACAGGTAGGGCGTGAGTGAGACCGTCCTATCGAACGCTACCATCCGACCAGATCGTCCGTACTCCCTAAAGGCAGGTGTGTTCGGCTTGAAAGTCTTTATAACCACGAGGTGAAACCATCCCCTATGGCTGACCGTTTCGACGTCGTGATCGCTGGCGCCGGCCCCGCCGGGGCCCAGTGTGCACGCGATCTCGCTGCGCGGGACTACGACGTCGTAGTGCTCGAAACTGAACCCGAAGGCGAGTTCCCACGACAAAGCAACAAATCGACCGCCGGCACGTTCCCGTCGATGATGGCGGCCTTCGGGGTGCCCGACGACGTCGTGATGCAACATACGGACAGCGTCGTCCTCGAATCCAAGGAGGAGTTCTTCGTTCAGGAGCAAGCCGGTGCCGTGCTTGATTTCGGCGAGTTCAAGCAGTGGCTGGTCGCCGAGGGACGCGAGAACGGCGCGGAGTACCGGTTCGATTCTCGGGTCGCTGCCCCCGTGATGGACGACGACGGCGACGAGATCGTGGGCGTCCAGTACGACGGCCAGGAGGAGGTGTATGCGGACATCGTCATCGACGCGACCGGGCCCGCCGCACCGCTGGCGAAAGCCCTCGACGTCACTGGATTGGAGCGGGAGAACCAGGCCATCGGCGTGGAGTACGAGATGCGCGGCGTCGACGTCGACCACGACGAGTACGCCGACCTCTCGGACGCGATGATGCTCCGGCTGGACCACAACATCGCCCCCGGCGGCTACTCGTGGATCTTCCACACCGGCGAGGACACCGCGAAGGTCGGGCTGTGCTACATCCAAAACAATCGACACCGCGAGTACGGCGACGAGGGGATGGGCATCGACGACTACCTCGCCCGCTGGCTGGAGGAGGACCCGCGCTTCGAGGACGCCGAGCGCATCGATGGCGGCCAGCACCGTGGCTCCGCGCACATCCAGATGCCGAGCCGCTTCAGCACGGACAGCTTCATGGCGATCGGCGACACTGTGCCGACTATCGACCCGCTCTGGGGCGAAGGCATTCATAAGGGTATGCTCTCCGCGCGCGCAGCGGCCAAGACCGTCGACAACTGTCTCACGCCGGCTGAACCGGATACTTCCGCCGATGAGATGGCCTTCTACGACGAGCTCTGGCGAACCGAGGTCGCTCCGGACATGCGCTCGCGGCTCCTGATGACGGAGCTGCTCTACCTGGCGCCGAACGAACGGTACGACGCCATGATGCGGGACCTCCAGCGGCTCGACGACGACACGCTGGCGAAGGCGAACGCCGGGAGCAAGCTCGCCATCGCGAAGCTGCTGCACCTCAAGGACCTGCCGCACATCGCCAAGCTCGTCCGCGAGTACCTCAACGGCGACACCGGGCGCTGGCAACAGTCGGCCTGAGGCGATTCGTCGCCAGCAGCAGTCGGCCTGAGACGATCCGTCGCCAGCAGCAGTCGGCCCCGTCCTATCTCGACGTCGGGAGTCGACGTCCTGCGGCGAGGATCCGCACCGGGCGAACAGCCGACCGGTGCCACAATCTCTTTCCCCCCGCCAGGCATCCATTCGAGTATGCCCGAAGAGGTCGAAGTTACGACGGTTGACGGAGTGCCGACTGCTGGTGATACGCCGCGACTCCGCGGGATGCCAATGTTAGGGCTCGGCACGTGGCAGCTCGACGAGGCGGAGAGCTGTGAACAGGCCGTCCTGACGGCGCTTGACCTCGGCTACCGCCACATCGACACCGCACAGGCGTACGGCAACGAGGCGGACGTCGGCGCCGCCATCGAGAAATCCCACGTCGACCGCGAGGACATCTTCCTGGCGACGAAGGTCTGGATCGAGAACCTCGAGCACGAAGACGTGCTCAACACGGCCCACGAGAGCCTCGAGAAGCTCGGCGTCGACTCCGTCGACCTGCTGTACGTCCACTGGCCGGCCGGCGAGTACGAGGCCGAGAGCACCCTCGCCGCCTTCGACGAGCTCCACGCGGAGGGCGTCACGGACCGCATCGGCGTCTCCAACTTCGAGCCGGACCAGCTCGCCGAGGCCTGCGAGCTGACCGAGGCGAACATCTTCGCGAACCAGTTCGAGTGCCACCCGATGCTCCCTCAGGAGCAGATCCGCGAGGCGTGTGACGAGCACGACGTCTACCCGGTCGCGTACTCGCCGCTGGCGCGCGGTGAGATCATCGACCACCCGGTCATCTCGAACGTCGCGGGCAAGCACGAGGCCAGCGAGGCGCAGGTCGCGCTCGCGTGGCTCCGCCAGCAGGGTATCACCGCGATCCCGAAGGCCGAAGCCGGCGCGCACATCCGCGACAACTGGGGCTCGCTGGCAGTCCGCCTCGACGACGGCGACATGGACAAGATCAACGCCATCGACGAGCGCGAGCGGATGGTCGACCCCGACTTCGGCCCCTGGAACTGATGACCCCCTCCGACGCCGCTGTTATTTGAACGCCATCACGCCGGTCGCCGAGTGTCCTCGCCGGCAGTGTCAGCGTTGGACGCGCGCACGGTAGATCGCCTCCGAAGCGATGAATGAGGCACAAAGTTCAATTCCAAGCGGGTGAGAGTATCGGTCGATGGAACGACGGACTCCCGGGCTCCTCGGCGCGATACGCATCGACGTCGCCCGGCTCCACGACACCTGGATGGAGTTGGCGTTTCCCCGCCAGCTCGACGCCAGCGCCGTTCTCGGCAAGTGGCAGCCGGAGACCCTCCCACAGAAGATCGCGTACTACCTCTGGGCTGGACTGGGCCTCCCGCTCCTGTTGATCGGCTACCCGCTGCTGCTGTTCGGCTTCGCGACGCGGTTTTACGCCGCGCGGCTGGACTCCGCAGCGACGAGACTCGGCGTCGCGGGCGCCGTCGCCGTCGCGGCCCTCGGCTGGGGAATCTTGACGCTCATCACGCACCTCCAGCTCGAGTTCAGCGCCGTCATCGCCGTCGGCCTCGCGAGCATCGTCGCGACGATCTCGGCCGCGCTGGCGGTCGTGTTCTCGAAGGTCGGCGGCCGTGGCACCAGCGTCGCGCTGGCGTATCCGTTCGCGATGACGGCGCTGTTCCTCCCGCCGGTCGTGGCCGCGCTCGTCACGCCGACGCTCGAGGCGATCATCCTGCCGCCGAGCTACGAGCTCTCGATCTGGATCCTCGACACCTTCCTGTTCGTCGGCGGGCTGAACGACTGGCTCCGAGCCTCGTTCAACCTGGAGACCTTCGGGGCGTCCTACGGGCTGGCGGGGATCGGCTACCCGCTGATGTGGTTTGCGATTGCGGTGCCGACCGGCTGGCTCCTCGGTGCCGTCGTCGCGCTGGCCGACGTGATCCGGCCGCGAGAGGACGATTCGGGCTTGCGGTAACGGCGCGATTCCGGGCATTCCGACTTCGTTTTGCGTGGAGTTCTTGGGACGACGAATTCAGTTTTCACGGTAGCTGTGTTTCCGGTGTTTTCTTTTTACATTCTTTAAATGGCATCCGTGATTTTCAGAAGTAGGCGTTGTCGGAGCAGATTCCAGTATTCTCGTCCGGAACAACTTGAAATAACTCGTCTTTCCTTTATATGTGGTTTAAATAGGTGATATGGGCTTGCTCTTGACAGCACCGCCGACTCCTCGAAAGCCCTCGGCCGCTCGCTATGCGTGATTTTAGCCAGGTGATACGGTCTTGCTCTCGACAGCACCGCAAACACCCAGAAAGCCCTCGGCCGCTCGCGGTCGCTGCGCGGGATATCTGCGCTCTCCGCACCGCCCGCGCAGATAGGGCCCGTCGCAGCGACTCCGTTACACCGCGACCGGCCATCGCCCTTTCAGTCCGCCAGGACCGCA
>JBDGPU010000066.1:0-35335 GCA_042219525.1 Halopenitus sp. | reverse complement strand
AGCGAGCAGCGCGACCGGTCAGCGGCTGGGGCTTTCTGGGTGTGCCGAGTGGTGTTACTGGCAACGTCAATTAAACAAACCACGCAGAAAGCGACCGGTCAGCGGCTGGGGCTTTCTGGGCATGCTGAGTGGTGTCGCCAACGAGGACAATCGACCAAACTACGGAGAAAGCGACCGCCTCAGCGGCTGGGGCTTTCGAGACATGCTGAGTGGTGTCGCTCGCGACGACACCCAATCAACTTGGACTTCAGAGAATATCAACCAACGTCGTCTCCGACGACCACGAACCCGATCTCGCCTATTCCATGTAGCCGAGCTGCTGGAGTCGCTCCGCCACTTCCTCGGAGTCCTCAGCAGCACCCGTGCCGCCCAATGAAATGGGCTCTCGGGAGTCCCACGTCCGGTCATCGTCAAATATCGGAAGCACCTCGCCATGCATGTCCGTCGGCACGTCGCAGTCGTGGGCGACGAGCAGCGTTGGCGCCATGTCGAGGATGCTCATCTGCTTGAGCTGTCCGCGGGCTTCGAAGTCCGGGCCGCTCGCGAGGAAGATGCCCTGCGGCGTGTTCTCCGCGGCCCAGCGGTCGGGCGCGGTCGTGATCTCGCCGCCGCCGATACCGTCGTTGACGTGGACACCCGGGCGCATGTCAACGACGATTTCGGGGGCCTCGTCGGCGTACGGCCCGTCGTACACCTCCTCACCCTTATAAACGCCCGTGAACAGCTTCCCTTCGTCGTCCTCCACCTGGCGAAGATCCGCCATCAGCGACTCCCGGACGCTCTCGACGTCGAAGTCGTCGTTCAGGTAGATCGGTCCCTGCCCGCTGGCGACGGCCTGGGTGCGGTCGAGGTCGACGGCCTCGAGCTTGCGCGCGCGTTTGGCGCCCTCGCGCTGGGGGATCAGTTGTTGGATGCGTTCGGGGATGGTCTCGGCGAGGAGGTCGACGACGCCGGCCGTCTTGGCGACCCGCAGGAGGTTCTCCCGGTCCAGCCCGAGCGGGCGGAGGACGTCCTCGACCGTGCGCTCGCGGGCCTGGTAGCCCTGCTCGGCCAGCCACTCGTTGACGTAGAACTCCGTCGTCGTCGGCGCGCTGCCGTGGTCCGACATGAGCACGAGGTTCGTGTCGTCCATGTCGTCGAGCTTGCCGACCCACTCGTCGACGAGCTGCCAGGCGCGCTTCGACGGCTCCTCGTCCCAGAAGAAGTGGTGGAGCACGTTGAGGTAAAAGAGGGTGACGTGGACGTACTCGAGGTCGCGCTCCTCCGCCAGTGTGACCGCGACCTCGAAGCGCTTCTCGAGGAGGTCGAGGATGGCGTCGACCTCCTCGCCACGCTCGTCGTTGCCGGAGAGCAGCGGTTCGGGATGGACGCGGTAGTCGAACCGGTCCGCGAGCTCGTCGTCGAGCCCCGACGGGTGCGTGTACCCCGAGTCGATCGACCGGTACTCGCCTTCGACGGCGTCCGGGCCGCCGGCGACGACGACGTCCTCGACCTCGCGGGGTGGGTACATCGTCGGCATATTGATCACGCCGGCCGACTGGCCCTCGTCGTTGAGGTAGTCCCAGAGCTCGACCGTGTCGAAGTCGCCGCCGTTCATCACCTCGATGGTCTCCGCGTCGAGATCGACGCGCTCGAACCAGTAGACGCCGAAATCGCCGGGGTCCTTCCCGGAGGAGTAGCACTTCCAGTTCGGGAACGTGACGGGCGGCAGGCAGCTCCGGGTCTGGGCCCACGACGACTCCTCGCGGAGGGCAGCGAGGTTCGGTAGCGTCCCGTCCTCGATCCACGGGTCCAGCAGGCGCCAGCTCGCGCCGTCGAGGCCGACGACGAACGTCCGAGTCATACCACGACCAAGACGAGTGACTCATTAGTCGCTTTCGTCCGGGTCTCACACCGACGGCGCCACACCGTTCCTCCCTACGGCCGGCTACGGGCACCGCTGAACGACACCTCTAAGTAAAGCAGGACCAGTCCTCCGGGTGGTGCGTACCCTTGCTGTCATTCCCGCGTACAACGAAGCGGACACGATCGGTCCGGTAATCGACGGGACACAGCCCTACGTCGATGAGGTCGTCGTCGTCGACGACGGCTCGAGCGACGGGACCGCCGCCATCGCCCGCGACCACGGCGCGACCGTGGTCGAGCACGTCTTCAACACGGGCGTCGGCGGCGCAGTCAGGACGGGGTACCAGTACGCGATCCGCAACGACGCCGAGTTCGTCGTCCAGGTCGACGCCGACGGGCAACACGACCCGGACCGGATCCCCGATCTCCTCGACGTCGCCGAGGACTGCGACATGGTGATCGGGAGTCGCTACCTCAACGGCTCCTTCGAGGATTACCCCCTGATCCGGCGACTCGGCATTCAGTTCTTCACGACCGTCGTCAACGTGCTCGGCGGCGTCGACATCACCGACGTGACGAGCGGCTTCCGGGTGTATCGCGTCTCCGCCCTCCGTGAAATCCTGCACACCTCCGATAGCCACTGGGCGGTCGAACAGACGCTCGAAGCGAGCAAGCGCGGCCAGCGGATCGAGGAGGTGTCCGTCGAGATGCCGACCCGCGAGGAGGGCGAATCGCAGTTCACCCTCGACACCTTCGCGCTGTACCCGGTCCGGATGGCCGACGTCATCATGCGCGTCCTTATCTTCCGCTAACCATGCCCGACCACTTCACCCTCGTCAACCTCATCGCGCTGCTGCTGGGGCTCGGCTTCCTCTATAACGGCTACCGCATCGCCACTCGCGGGCGGGAGGCGATCCCTCTGTTCCTCATGTCGATCGTGCTGGGCCTCGGGCTCGTCTTCGTCGCCGTCTTCCAGGACACCTTCGAGTTCGTCGCGACGGTGCTCGGCCTCGAAGAGAAGGGGCGCGCGATCCTCATCGTCTCGAACCTGACCCTGTTCGTCGTCGTGACGATGCTGTTCTCCCGGATCAGCACGCTCTACAGCCGCCTGTCCCGCGTCAACGAGGAGCTCAGCCTGCTGCGCCAGCAGGTCGAGACCATCGACGAGGACGCCACGAGTCCGAGCAGCGAAGGCGACGAGGGCGACGAGGGCGACGTGGGTGATGAGAGCGAGGAGAGTCCCGGAGAGCGAACCGATGACCGATAGCGCCGTCCTCTCCATCGACGTCGAACTGTTCTCCCAGACGCCGGCCTATCGGAACACCGAGGGCGAAACCGACCGCGAGGGCGTCGGACTGGCCGGGATCGAGTATCTCCGGGAGACCCTCACAGCGCGAGGCGCGAGCTCCACCTGTTTCGTCGTCTCGTCGGTCGCCGATCGCTATCCAGGCCCGATACGGGACCTCGCTGCGGCCGGCTTCGAAATCGGCTCGCACACACACACCCATCGGCTCCTCTCGGGCCTCGACCGCGACGAGCGCCGCGAGGAACTCACCAGGTCGAAGCGGATTCTGGAGCGAGTCACGGACCAGCGGGTGTCAGGCTTCCGCGCGCCGGCCTTCGACTTCGAGCCCGGCCACTTCGCGGACCTCGACGCCGCGGGGTACGCGTACGACTCCAGCGTCGTCGCCAGCCGCTGGATCCCGGGCTGGTACGGCGGCGAGCACGACCTCCACGAACCGGCGCCCGCCTCGGCCGTCGAGCCCGAGGCCCCGGACTCCATCACGGAGCTTCCGACGAGCGTGATGCCCGGCTTGCGGCTTCCGCTGACCGGTACGTGGCTCCGGTTCTTCGGCCCGCGCTACACCATCCTCGGGATGAATCGCCTTGCGAAGCGCGGGATCACGCCCGTGCTCTACGTCCACCCCTGGGAGTTCGTCGACCTCCCGGCCGTCGACGGCGTCCCGAACCGTGTCTATTTCCGGACGGGCGACTGGATGCGCCGCGCCGTCGAGCGAATCCTCGACCAGTCCTTCGAGTTCACGACTGCCGGCGACGTCGTCGAACGCGCCACAGTCGGCGACGGAACCGCCACCGCAGTCGACGACGCAACCGCCACCGCAGTCGACGACGCAACCGCTACCGCAGTCGACGACGGAACCACAGCCGCGAAAGAAGACCGGGGGCAGCGATGACCGACCCCACCCCCCGCGAGGTAGCGATTACGGTTGTCAAGTACGCCATCGCCGTCGCCGCCTTCGGCTGGCTGCTCGGCCAGATCGACTTCCAGCGGGCGGCGGCGCACTTCGTTCGGATCGACGCGCAGACCATCGCGGCGCTCGCCGTCGTCACCGTGGGTGGTCTGGTGGCGCGCTTTTATACCTGGCAGGTGGTGATGAATCCGCTCCAGCGACTTCCCCTGCGCGGAGCGGGCACCATCGACCTCGTCGTCAACTTCCTCAACCAGCTGCTCCCGTCCCGGCTCTCGGGCCGCGTCGCGGCGCCGTTCGTCATCCGGAGCCGGACGGGCGTCGCCTACGCGGACGCCGCCGCCGTCTCCGGCGTCCACACCGGGATGTACGCGCTCCTCTACGGGCTGACGGCGGTCGTCGGCATCGCGGTGAGCTACCGACGGCTCTCCGTCGGGCTGCTCCTGATCCTGGCGCTGTCGACGGCGATGTACGTCGTCGCGGGCGCGTTCGTGCTCGTCGCCGGGATGAACCTCGCCCTGCTCGACCCGCTCGTCGGCGTGCTGGTCGCGATGGCCCGGCGGATCCCCCGCGTCGGCGCCGCCGTCGCGGAACGCGTGCGAAAACTGCCGGAGTTCACGGCGTCGTCGACGGCGTCCTTCCAGCAACTCGCGACCGACGAGGGCGTCTGGCTGCGCTACGCGGTCGGCTGGACCGGGGCCCTGGTACTCGCGCCCGGAATCCGGGTGTGGCTGCTGCTCTCCACGTTCGGCGTCGCGTTCGAGCCGGCCGTTCTGCTCCCGCTGTTCCTGGTCGCGGCCTACAGCGTCACGCTGCTCCCGATCACTCCCGGGGGGATCGGCGTCACGGAGGCGACGGCGACGGCGGTGTTCGTCGCGCTCGGCGTCCCGAGCGAGGTGATCGTTCCGGTGATCCTGATCGACCGGATCCTCGGCGTCTACCTGCCGGCGTTGCTCGGGTGGTACCCGTCGCTCAGCATGGACCTCGGGAGCGTGTCGCCGGAGTAGCTTGGTCGAATTGCTATCGAAGCAGAGCCAATCGAGAGTTAGAACGGCGGGTGTCGCGGCCCCTCGCAGTCGCTCGTTCGCTCGAGGATGACCGTGTACTGGTTCTCCGTGAGCTCCTGCTCGTCGGCGTACTGGTCCGTGTGCGGTCGGATCCCGAGCCGGAGCGCGTCGATGGCGGACCCCGGAGTCGGCCGCTGGGGCACGAAGTTCGGCGGCCGCGGGCCGAACTCGGCCACGATGGCGTAGTTGTCGTGCCCGTTCAGCAGCGACCGGACGTACTGTTTCTGTCGCGGCCCGTTGCGGTAGTACGTTCCTTCTTTTAAGTACAGCAAATCCCGATAGCCCAGTTGGATGTACTCCGGACAGGGGTCGATCGAATCGTCGTCGTCCGAGCCGAACCGGTGGTTGATCGACATCCCATGCGGAACGGCAGCGTCCTGCATATTGCGCCGGTACGTCTCCATCGTCGCGTTGTCGGCGGCGTTCTCCTGCAGCCAGTCCGTCGCCTGATCTCTTGGCATCGACGCATAGCCGACGGTTCCGACGCCCGCGTAGATCGCCGTCGTGAGCAGGAGCGCGGCGACCAGCGGGCGGGCGACCGACGGCCGACTAGCGCGGAGTCGCTCGAGCGACGCCGCGAGTAGCAGCGCGATGAACGGGAACGTCGGCAGCAGGTGGTGAACCCGGAAGTCGTGCCATCCGGAGAAGAGGAGGACGAACACCGCGAATCCGGACAGGATGAAGACGGACGCCGTCCAGTCGTCCGGTCGCCGGGCGAGGTGGACCAGGCTTGCCACGATGCCGCCAGCGGCGCCAATGAGCAACGGCAGGCCGAGGGCGCTGCTGTACCCGCGGAGGAACCACCACCAGTTCGGCGCGTCCGGGCCGGTCGCGTGCGTCATCCGCCCCGTTGACCCCGCGAATATGCGGGTGACCACCATATCGAGGTGTCCGACGAGTGCCGTGGGGAACCCGAGCAGTATTGCCGCGAGCCCCAACGACGCGCCGACGACTAGCAGGCGGGGCTGGACGAGCGCGTCCACCCAGTCACTGTCGCTCTCGACGGCCCGGAGCAGGTAGGTGAGGCCGATCAGGACGATGACCGGGGCCATCGTGAGTTTGAACGCGATCGCGAGGCCGCCGAGCGCGCTGGCGGCGTAAAACAGGGTTCGCTCGCCGTCCTGGACGTAGCGGAGACAACAGTAGACGGCCGCGAGCAGGAGGAAGGTCGCGGGCATGTCCTCGCCACCCTCGTGGGCGATCGTGAGGAACCCGAAGGTCAGCGACAGGACGACGGCCGCCAATCGGCCGGTCGCGCGATCCCGGCTGGCCACGCCGATGCGGTACGTCAGGTAGACGGCGCCGACCGAGAAGGCGACGTTGAACAGCCGGACGAAGCCGATGCTCAGCGTCCAGACCCACGTGGGCGTCGCGGCCCAGGAGGCGTAGAAGCCGAATTCCCAGCTCGGGTCCTGAAACTGGAGGAAGAGGTCGAGCTGTCCAGTGAGGGCGGCGACGACGATGGCCGGAAGGATGGCGAGTCCGAACAGGTAGAACGTCGCGCCGAACGGGACGCGACTCCAGACGACGCCCTCGCGGAGCGATTCGACGCCCGGGTCGCCGAGGAACGTCCCGAACGCGACCAGCACGTCCATGAGGCGGCTGTGCTCGTCCCGCGTCGCGAAGTTCGGGATCCGGTGCCAGAACCAGAAGCCGCTGAGGAGGGTCGCGCCGAGGAGGATATACTTGAGATACGGGTCCGACCGGAGGTCGTCCACGAACTGTCGGGCCGCACGGCCAAGCAGTCGGTGGATGACTGTCTGCATCGAGTAGTCGTCTGCCGGTGAGCGTGAAAAAGGCAGGCGACTCGGATCGCTGCGTCGGGGAGCCAGAGCAAGGTGGGGGAGTCGGTGGGTCCGGATGCGCCGGCGGCCGGTGGATCCGGGCGTGCTTGGCGACGGTCGGAGAGAGAGGCAGTAGCGGCAGCATCAGAAGGCCTTTTTTCGTTGGGCCTGCCCGACATACCTATGGGACTGTTCGATAGGCTGCGCGGATCAGACGAGCAAGTCGTCTTCCTCGGGATCGACGGCGTTCCCTACGATCTCGTGTCGGAGAACCCCGACGTGTTCCCGAACCTGACGGCCCTCGGCGAATCCGGCGCTGCCGGCAGCATGGAGAGTATCGTTCCCCCGGAATCGAGCGCGTGCTGGCCGTCGCTCACGACGGGGACGAACCCGGGGAAGACCGGCGTCTACGGCTTCCAGGACCGTGACGTCGGCTCCTACGACACCTACGTCCCGATGGGCCGGGACGTCCAGTCGGAGCGGATCTGGGACACGGTGACCCAGGACGGCGGCGACGCGACCGTTATGAACGTCCCCGTGACGTTCCCGCCGTCGACGTCGATCCAGCGTCAGGTCTCCGGCTTCCTGTCGCCCTCCATCGAGGACGCCGCCAGCAACGACGAGCTGCGGCAGACGCTCGAGGAGTTCGACTACCGCATCGACACGAACGCAAAGCTGGGGCATGACGAGGACAAGACGGAGTTCATCGAGAACGCCCACGAGACGCTCGACGCGCGGCACCGCGCCTTCCAGCACTACATCGAGGAGGATGACTGGGACCTCTTCTTCGGCGTGTTCATGACGCCGGACCGCGTCAACCACTTCCTCTTCCGCGACTACCTGGAGGACGGTGAGTACGCCGAGGAGTTCTTCGAGTTCTACCGCACCCTCGACGACTACATCGGCCAGATCCACGACGCGCTCGACGACGAGACGACCCTCATCGTCGCCTCGGACCACGGGTTCACCGGCCTCGATTACGAGGTTAACTGCAACCAGTGGCTCGCGGACGAGGGCTGGCTCGAGTACGAAACCGACGACCACGAGTCGCTGGAGGACATCGGCGACGCCCGCGCCTACTCGCTTATCCCGGGCCGCTTCTACATCAACCTCGAAGGCCGCGAACCCGGCGGCGTCGTCGCCGAGGAGGACTACGAGGAGGTCCGTGAGGAGCTCATCGACGACCTCGAATCCTTCACGGCCCCGGACGGCCGGAACGTCTGCCGCCGCATCGTGAAAGGCGAGGAGGTCTTCTCCGGCGACTGGACGGACATCGCTCCGGACCTCGTCGTCATCCCGACCGACGGCTTCGACCTCAAGTCCGGCTTCAAGGAGAAGGACGAGGTCTTCGCCGACGGCCCGCGCAACGGCATGCACAAGTTCGACAACGCGGTGCTGTACACGTCGAACGACGACGTCGAGTTCGACGACGTGAACCTCTACGACGTCGCGCCGACGATCCTGGAGCTGCTCGACGTCGAGTACGACGAAGGCGAACTCGACGGGCAGAGTCTGGTCGTTTGAGCACCTGAATCGAGCTTTGAACCCAGCGGTCGGCGTTTCGTTCCGCATCCTCCTCCGAAACACGCGGGACCGAATCAGCCGAGACCGGCGACACCTCGTGGCTGAACCACTAGCTACGCGGGCTCTCAGGCGACGACCCAGCCCTTCCGTCGCCACGGATTTCGAGCCTGTTGGCTTGCAGGCGGTGACTTCGATCTCCCCCGACCGTTCACCGCGCTCCCGTCATAACGGGCCGGGGGACAACCTGTTAACTCACGTGGCTGGTTGGCCGCGTTTTCCCTGATAAACCTCGGGAGAAAACAGTGATCGGTGACGCTGCTGTTCGGCGCGTGCGCTGGAGGGTTTACTGGCGGCGACCCACTTGGTCTGCCTCGAAAATGCCGGCTGCTGAACGAGCGTTTCGTATACCGTTGTTTGTGAAACCGGCCGTCGCTCGCAATGTAAATCACTCGACACATATTGAAAGCCCCAGCCGCTGAGACGGTCGCTTCGTGCGTGGTTAGTTTGGTCATCGTCGCGAGCGACACCACTCAGCATGCCCAGAAAGCCTCAGCCGCTGAGCCGGTCGCTTACTACGTGATTTGTTTGGTTGTCGTCGCGAGCGACTCCACTCGGCACCCCCAGAAAGCCCCAGCCGCTGAGCGGTCGCGCTATCTGGTTGATTGGCTGTCGTCGAGAGCGGCACCACTCAGCATGTCCAGAAAGCCCCAGCCACTGAGCGGTCGCGCTGCTCGCTGCGCTCCTCACGGCTCACTCGCTACGCTCGTTCGCCGTTGCGGTGCTAGCTTCGCAGGGCTTCCCGCACAGTGGCTGCCCCTTTCAGTCCCACCCCGGAGTGGTGGCCGGGCGTCGCTCGCCGCGGTTGCTAGGCGGTCGCGTCGCGGCTGCGGAGGCGCGCGCGAGCAACGCGTGCGAGGGAGGCCGGGGCGCGCCGCGGCGGTGCTGGCCGGCGCGCCCCGGCCGAGGCTGGGGAGGACCGAGGAATTGCGGTTGTTGTGCGCTGCTGTTGCCGTGCGGTTGCTGTTGCGGTCGCGGTCCTGGCGGACTGAAAGGGCGACGGCCGGTCGCGGTGTAACGGAGTCGCTGAATCGACCCCTATCCGCGCCGAGCGGTGCTGAGAGGCGCGGATATGTCGTTCAGCGACCGCGAGCGGCCGAGGGCTTTCCGGGTGTCTGCGGTGCTGTCGAGCGCAAGACCATGTCATCTGGCCAACCCAACCTATAGCGAGCGGCCGAGGGCTTTCGAGGAGTTTGCGTTGCGGTCAAGCGCAGCAGCGTCTGCACCTTTATATATGGTTTATAAGCAAGAGCGGCTGAGGGCTTTCTGGGAGTCTGCGTTGCTGTCAGGAGCAACAGCGCTAAATCGATTAAAAGTGCCAATATAAAGAAATAATGAAGAATTTCAGTAGTTCCGGTCGATAAACCTGAAATTCTCCCTTATAATACGGCATATAAAGAAAACCAAGGTCATATAACTCACTCCCGAAGCCGTTGCCGTCCACATATAAACCCTACTTAAACCAATTCAGAAGCGCTGCACCAATCACCCTATCGTCAAGAACTCCTCATCGAAAGCATTCGCGACGCGTTTCGCGGTATCGTGCAAGATCCACACGTCGTCGGTGAACACCTCGATTGCGACGGTGCCATCGAAGTCCGGCAACGCGTCGACCACCCGCTCGAACTCGATTTCTCCGGCTCCTAGCGGCAGGTGCGTGTCCCCGCGGCGACGCACATCGTGGACGTGGAGGTGCGTGACGCGCTCGCCGTGGTGCCCGAGGAAGCGCTCCATCCCGTCGTGGTCCTCCGCGAGGTAGGCGTGGCCAACGTCGAAACAGACGCTCGTGTCCGTGTCGCGGGCGACGTCGCCGAGGACGGAGGTGGGTAGCCCATGCGACACGTGGTCGACGTTCTCGAAGACGAGTTCGACGCCGTTTCGCTCCGCGGACTCCCGAATCGCTCGAAGCTGGCTCCGGACGACGTCGCGCTGCGGGACGTCGTGAGGGTCACGCGACGTCGCGTGCAACGTGGCCTTCCGCGCGCCGGCGCGGCCGGCCCAGGTGAGGAGTCGGTCGTAGTAGGCGACGATTGCCTCGTTGATCTCCGGCGAGGCCGTCGCGAGGACCTGCTGGAACGGGAGGTGGACGAGCAGTTCGCCGTCGCCGACGCGCTCGCGTACCGCTTCCGGCTCGTGCGCCGCGGTGTCGAGTTCCCCCTCGCCGATCGATAGCTCGACGAAATCGAACTCCGTGCCGACGCGGTCGACGCGGTCGAGTGACCCGCCAACGGTGACGCCGATCTCCATATCCCAGATCGACCCGCTGGGAGTATATAGGTGCCCCCGAGGGCGACGGGCTTAATCGGGTCGCGTCCCGATCACGAGTAATGGCAGAGGGGACGGTTTCGGGGATGGACGCGTTCACGCGCCTCGGACCGACAGTTCGCGACGCGCTCTCGGAGCGCGGCTTCACGACGCCGACGGAGCCGCAGCGCCGAGCGATTCCGCCGCTCGCGGCCGGGAACAACGCGCTCGTCCTCGCCCCCACGGGGACGGGCAAGACGGAGACCGCAATGTTGCCGGTGTTCGACCACATCGCGAAGGCCCGGGACGTGCCGGGCGACCCGCCGCGGGAGGGAATCTCCGCGCTGTACATCACGCCGCTCCGCGCGCTCAACCGTGACATGATGGACCGGCTGGAGTGGTGGGGCGACTACCTCGACGTCGAGGTCGCGGTCCGGCACGGCGACACGACCCAGTACGAGCGGAGCCAGCAAGCCGAGGACCCCCCGGACGTGCTCATCACGACGCCGGAAAGCCTCCAGGCGATCCTCACGGGCTCGAAGATGAGCCAGACGCTGGAAGACGTCGCGCACGTCGTCGTCGACGAGGTCCACGAACTCGCGTCCGCGAAACGCGGCGCTCAGCTCACGGTCGGGCTCGAACGGCTCCGCGAGGTGGCCGGCCCGTACCAGCGCATCGGGCTCTCGGCGACGGTCGGCTCCCCCGAGGAGGTCGGCGAGTTCCTCGTCGGCAGCGGGAAGCGCGACCCAAACCGCGAGGGCGACCGCGACTTCGAGATCGTCGAGGTCGACGCCGGTACCCGCACCGACTTCGAGGTGATCCACCCCGAGATCACCGACGCCGACGACCGGATCTCGGGCGAGCTGGCCGCGACCGAGCAGGTCGCGAGCCACGTCCGGACCATCTCCGACATCGTCGAGGAGAACGAGTCGACGCTCATTTTCGTCAACACGCGCCAGACCGCCGAGGGGCTCGGCTCGCGGTTCAAGACGATCAACGAGGGCCGGGACACGACCGTCGAGGTCCACCACGGCTCGCTCTCGAAGGACGTCCGGATCGACGTCGAGGACCGGTTCAAGAAGGGCGACATCGACGGGCTCGTCTGCACGTCGTCGATGGAGCTCGGTATCGACGTCGGCCGCGTCGACCACGTGGTCCAGTACGGCAGCCCACGCGAGGTCGCCCGCCTGCTCCAGCGCGTCGGGCGAGCGGGCCACAGCCGGGAGGCGGTCTCACACGGGACCATCGTCACGAGCGACGCCGACGACACCCTCGAGGCGCTGGCCATCGCCCGCCGCGCCGAGGAGGGGCTCGTCGAGCCCGCGAACATCCACGACGGCAGCCTCGACACGGTCGCGAACCAGATCGTCGGCGTCGTGATGGACACCGGCGAGATCCACGCCCGGAAAGCATACGAGATCATCACGAGCGCCGCGCCGTTCGACGACCTCACGGAACCCGAGTTCCAGGAAGTCGTCCGCGAGCTCGACGGTAACCACCTGATCTGGCTCGACGAGGAGACCAGCACCCTCGAGAAATCCGGCGGGACGTGGCAGTACTTCTACGCCAACCTCTCGATGATCCCGGACGAGTCGACGTACGACGTCTACGACATGTCCTCCCGGACCCAGATCGGGACGCTCGACGAGCGCTTCGTCGTCAACTTCGCCGGGCCGGGCGAGACGTTCATCCAGCGCGGCGAGATGTGGCGCATCAACGACATCGACGAGGAGGAGGAGCAGGTGAACGTCGCGCCCATCGAGGACCCTGCCGGCGAGGTGCCCTCGTGGGTCGGCCAGGAGATCCCGGTCCCGAAACCCGTCGCCGGCGAAGTGGGACGCCTCCGCGGAGAGGCCGGCGAGCGTCTCCGTGACGGGACACCGCCCGAGGCCGTGGCGCGCGGCCTCACGGAGCGCTACCCGACGGACGAGCACACCACCAGAACGGCCCTGCAGTCGATCGAGAACCACGTCGAGGCCGACCACCCCCTGCCGACCGCCGACCGGGTCGTCGTCGAGGGCCTCGGCCGGAGCATCGTCGTCAACGCCGCCTTCGGCCACGAGGTCAACGAGACGCTCGCGCGGCTCCTCTCGGCGCTCATCGGCCAGCGCACGGGCTCCTCCGTCGGGATGGACGTCGGCCCGTATCGCATCGAGCTCGAGGTCCCCAAATCGGTCGACCCCGGCACCGTCATGGAGATCCTCGAGACGACCGACCCCGCCCACCTCGAGACCTATCTCGAACTCGCGCTGAAGAACTCCGACGCCCTCAAGTTCACGCTCGCGCAGGTCGCCGCGAAGTTCGGCTCGCTCAAGCGCTACCGGGAAGGGAGCGGTCGCTTCGGCGGCGACAGGCTGCTCGCCGCGCTCGAGGACACGCCCGTCTACGAGGAGGCGCTCCGGGAGGTGTTCCACACGGACCTTGAGATCGAGGGAACTGTGGCGGTGCTCGAAGGGATCCAGGGCGGCGAGATCGACCTCGAAGCCGCGAGGGAGCGCACCCCGCTCGGGTCCGCCGGCTCTTCGTCCGGTCGCGAGTTCCTCGTGCCCGAGAACGCCGACGCGAGCGTCATCGAGGCGATCCGGGACCGCATTCGTGAGGACCGGGTCATCCTGTTCTGTCTCCACTGTCAGGACTGGAAGCACAAGACGAAGGTCCGTCGCGTGCGCGACCAGCCGACCTGTCCCGAGTGCGACTCGACCCGCGTCGCCGCCCTCAACCCGTGGGACGAGGAGGCCGTCAAGGCCGTCCGCGCCGACGACAAGGACGAGGAGCAGGAGCGCCTGACCGAGCGCGCGTTCCAGGCCGGGAGCCTCGTGCAGGCCCACGGCAAGCAGGCCGTCATCGCGATGGCTGCCCGCGGCGTCGGCCCGCACAACGCCGCGCGGATCATCTCGAAGCTCCGCGAGAACGAGGACGACTTCTACCGCGACATCCTCCAGCAAGAGCGGCAGTACGCCCGGACGCAGGCCTTCTGGGACTAACCGAGCCCGCATAAGGAGGGGTCGACGGTCCGGTTTTCTCCACAAGGGTTTTGTCAACATAGAATGGATTTCGGTTCGATGCCCTCCACTCGCCGGTATCGCCGAGCCCTCACCCTCGCGGTCGTCGTCTGCGCCTGCGTCAGCGTCGTCGCCGCCGGCGCCACGGTCGCTGCGTCGTCCTCTCTCGGATCGGACTCGGGCCAGCAGGTTTCGGCTGTCAGTCAGCAAGCGCTGGCTGCGGACCACCAGCATGCCGCCACAGGATGTATCCCGGAAGTCAGGTCCGCCGAGTTCGAGCAGGTCGGCGACGTGGTCGATGTCGAACTGCTCCTCTGCAACGAGGGGTCGGTGACGATCGAGGGGCCGGGATATCGGGGGACCGTGAACCTCAGTAGCGACGAGTCGGGAGTGGTCACGCTTCAGTTGAACACCTATCTGAACGGGTCGGACGCTATCAGCGTCTCGTCCGACGCGGTCGACGAGGTCCGGGTGAAGGCAACCGGGAACGGGACCTTCCAGCCCAGAAGCCACCTGATCGTCTATCGGGACGGGAGCGGCGACGTCGTGGACGAGGTGCGGTTCGACATGGGCATCGGCGGTGCGGATGACGTGCGTCTCTGGCGTGCGCCGCGGGGAGCTGCGTCCGAATTGCGAACGATCGAGGCGATTAGCTCGTCGCGGGAGAACGCCTCCCAGTTCGACTCGCGCCGGCGTCTCGAGAACCCGGACAGGTCCGACACCCTGGCCATGGCGACGAACGAGACGCTCGTCGTCGCGATCGAAGCCCAGGGTCTGGAGGGGCCCATGGCCGAAGCCGAGGGCACGCCGCTCGCTCGGTTCCGGAAGGCGCTGCAAAAAACGGGTGCGACGTTCCTGGTCGAACAGACGTCGGAAACCGTCCCTCCGGAACGCGCCCCACTGACGCCGGACGTACTCAACAGCAGCGCCACGCACCTCGTCCCCCAGCCCGAGAACGACACGTACTACCTGGTGATCGACACCAGCCGACTCTGGGTCGAGCGGGACGGCGCTTCGGGGAGTCGGATCCACGTCGGATCGAACGCCGGAACCGGGTTCGTCTACCGGTTCGCCATGGGGACGGGCGAGGTCGAGAGCAACCCACCCGACAATCTCCGGAGTGCCGATCACACGATATACGAACCGTCCTACAGGTTCCCCCGGGTGCGCGAGGAGCCGGTCGTTTTGCCACCGGACGCCGACGAACGGGTCCTCGTCCGGACGATCCTCGCTCCCGGTTCGACGGTGACGGTAAACGTCTCGGGCTCGGTGAATCGAACCCTACCACGGACCGTTCGCGGGAGAGACGATTCCGTATTCAACGAGTTCGCCGTGCCGCTGGACCTCTCGGGGGTGCCGAACGGTACTCAGTTCACCATCAAGTTCAGCGACGCCACGACGGCGGCAGAGCACGACGGAGCCAGGCTACGAGGCGTCGTCAGGCGTCCCGAGGCCTCGTTGCAGGTTCGCGACGACCCACTGACGTCCCAGTCGCTCGTAGTGAGTTCCGTCCACGTGTCCCACGCGTCGATCGTCGCGGTGTATGCCGGGGACGGCTCGCTGGTCGGCACACAGGCCGTCGAATCCGGGGTGACTGAGGACGTGTTCGTCCCGCTCACGCTCAGGAATTCCGAGCATTCAACCTACCGCGTGATCCTCTATCGCGACGCCGACCGTTCCCGGTCGCTCACTGACGCCGACGAACGGTATCGGGTTGGCGGACTTCCAGTCGCGGCGACGGTCGCGCCTTCGACGCCGAGCACGCCGACCCCGACCGCGACGGCGACGCAGACAGCAACACCAACGCGAACCCCCACCGCGACGCGAACCCCCTTCGCGATGACGACTGAAACCCACGCGCAAACGACCGAGGCCACGACGCCCGGCTTCGGCGTCGTCTCCGCGTTGCTCGCGCTGGGCGGTAGCGGACTGCTGGCTCGTCGAATCCGACGGCAGATGTAGCCGGCTCAGACCCCGGACGCGTTCACCGAGTCGAGCGCGGTTTCGAAGTCGGCCGCCGTAATCTCGACGGCGTCGCCGTGCTCGACCGCCTCGTCACCGTACTCGTCGGCGACTTCCTGGATCGCGACGAGGGCAGCCTCCCGGCAGACGGCTCGCAGCTCCGCGCCGGAGTACCCCCGTGTCGCTTCGGCGATGTCGTCGAGGTCGACGTCGTCGGCGAGGGGCTTCCCCTCCGTGTGGACGTCGAGGATATCCCGCCGCGCGTCGACGTCCGGGTTCGGGACCTCGACGTGGGTCTCGAGGCGGCCCGGGCGCAACAGGGCGGGGTCGAGCGCGTTGCGGCGGTTCGTCGCCGCGAGGACGACGACGTTCGGGTTGTCAGCCACGCGGTCGAGCTCCGTCAGGAGCTGGGAGACGACGCGCTCGCCGACGCCCGATTCGCCGCCACCGCCGGCGCCGCGCTCCGTGGCGATGGCGTCGATCTCGTCGAGGAAGACGATGGTCGGGGCGGCCTGGCGGGCGCGCTCGAACACCTCGCGGACGGCCTTCTCGGACTCGCCGACGTAGCGGTCGAGCAGCTCCGGGCCCGCGACCTTGATGAAGTTGACCTCGCTCTCGCCGGCGATGCCGCGCGCGAGCAACGTCTTTCCGGTCCCCGGCGGGCCGTGGAGCAGGATGCCGGTCGGCGGGTCCGCATTGGCGGCCTCGAACAGCGGGCCGTACGAGAGCGGCCAGGAGACGGCGCGCCGGAGCTTGTGCTTTGCGTCGTCGAGTCCCCCTACGTCCTCGAAGGTCGTCGAGGTCGTCTCCGCGACGTGTTCACGCATCGCGCTCGGCTCGACGACGGCGATGGCGTGCTCGAAGTCGTCGCGTGTCACCGTCACGTCCGTGAGCGCGCCGTCGCCCTCGCGAGCGCGCCGGAGCGCCGTCATCGCCGCCTCCTGTGTGAGACTCTCCAGGTCGGCGCCGACGAAGCCGTGGGTCCGCGCCGCGAGGCGGTCGAGGTCGACGTCGTCCGCGAGCGGCATCCGTCGTGTGTGGACGTCGAGGATCTGCCGGCGCCCGTCCTCGCCGGGGACGCCGATCTCGATCTCGCGGTCGAAGCGCCCACCCCGGCGCAGTGCCGGGTCCAGCGTGTCGACGCGGTTCGTCGCGCCGATGACGATCACGTCGCCGCGCGCGTCGAGGCCGTCCATCAGCGAGAGCAACTGGCCGACGACCCGGTTCTCCAGGTCGCCGCCGTCGTCGCGCTCGCCGGCGATGGAGTCGATCTCGTCGAAGAAGACGATGGAGGGGGCCTCCTCGGCCGCGCGCTCGAAGATCTCGCGGAGCCGCTCCTCGCTCTCGCCCTTGTACTTCGAGGTGATCTCCGGGCCGTCGACGGTGATGAACGTCGCGTCGACCTCGTTGGCGACAGCGCGCGCGATGAGCGTCTTACCGGTCCCCGGCGGGCCGTAGAGCAGCACGCCCTTCGGCGGCTCTACGCCGAGGCGGCTGAACACCTCGGGCTCGGAGAGCGGGAGCGCGATGGTCTCGCGAACGACGTCGAGCTCGTCGTCCAGCCCGCCGATGTCCTCGTAGGTGGCGCCCAGCCGCTGGCTGGCAGTCACCGACTCCCCTTCCGTCGGAGCGACCGTCGGCGTCGTCGGTTCGCCAGCGGCACCGTCCGCGGAACCAACGTCGTCGGCACCGTCCGCGGAACCAATATCGTCGGCACCGTCCGCGGTATCAGCGCCGCCGGCGGTCCCCGCGCTCGCGGTATCGGCAGAGCGTTCCTCGGTGCCTGCGGGGGTCCCCGACTCCGTGCCGGCACCCGTCTTCGACGCGTTCTCGCCGCCCGACTCCGGTTCCACTATTGAGAGCCGGACCTCGGTGTCCTCCGTGATCCGGACGGTACCTTCGGGGTCGGTGTCGCTCACGACGAACCGGAGGCCGCCGACGCGCTCGACGTGGACGGCATCGCTCGTGCGGAGGGGCCGATTCCGGAGCTCGTGGGCGAGTGCCGTCCTGACCGCCTCGTCGCTCACGTCGGCATTCGCGAGGCTTTCCGGGGCGGCGATCGTCACCGCATCGGCGTCGGCGACGTCGATGGGCGACACCTGGACCGTGTCGCCGACCTTCACGCCGGCGTTCGCTCGGGTGTCCGCATCGATGAGGATCGCGCCCTCCTCGGCCGCGGCCCCGCCCGGCCACACTTTCGCGACGGCGTCGCTCTCGCCAGAGATCCGGACGCTGTCGCCGCTGAGGACCCCCAGCTGCTGCCGTGCGGTGTCGGACAGCCTGGCGATGCCCCGCCCAGCGTCCCGTTTCGCGGCGGCCCGGACCGTCAACTCGACGTCCGCGGGGGCCGCGTCCATGGATTCGCTCATAGCTAGCGATTACGAGCCCCCGGCCTTTACCCTTGTCTCGTTCTGGACCGTGGGAGCGCGGCGCGCAGGCTGCGGGTCTGGAGCTCTCGAGGACCCTGTTCCTCGCGTTTTCGGTCGACGAGATAGGCGACCTCGGCCTGCCGAGCGCGGGACAACGGTAAAGTCACTGGGAGGTACACGTCGAACCATGGTCGAGACAACCGAACGAGACGACATGACCTGGTACGCCTGTGAGGTCTGTGGGCTGTTGTTCGACGACCGGGACGACGCGAAGCAACACGAGGACTCCTGCGATGGAGCGGATCCCTCCTACCTCCAGTAGTACTATCCCGTCGCTGAGCGGGCGGGCTTGCCCTCATTCGGATCGCTACGCTTAACCGTTGGACCTTGCTTCTTTGCTGAGGGTACGATGACTGCAATACGCGAAGGGCTGAGCTACGACGACGTCCTGCTAGTGCCGCAGCGTTCACCGGTCGAATCACGGTCCGAGGTCGACCTCTCGACCGAGCTGGCGCCCGGACTCGAGCTCGCTCTCCCGGTCACGAGTGCCGCAATGGACACCGTCACCGAGGCGGACCTCGCCATCGCGCTCTCCCGAGCGGGAGGGCTAGGTGTGATCCACCGGTTCCTCACGCTGGAGGAGCTGGTCACCGAGGTCGAAGCCGTCGTCGACGCTGGCGAGCAGGTGGGTGCGGCGCTGGGGATCGACGAGGACGTCCACACCCGTGCGGCCGCGCTCGTCGACGCCGGCGTCGACGCCCTCGTCGTCGACGTCGCGCACGGCCACATGGAGCGCTGCCTCGACGTCGTTGCCTCCCTCGACGAGCAGTTCGACGTGCCGCTCGTCGCCGGCAACGTCGCCACGACGGCCGGGGCCGAGGACCTGGCCGAGGCGGGCGCGGACTGCATCAAGGTCGGCGTCGGTCCCGGGTCACACTGTACGACGCGGGAAGTCGCCGGCGCCGGCGTCCCGCAGTTGACCGCGGTGCTGGACGCGAGCGAGGTGAAGGAGCGCTATGACGTGACGATCATCGCCGACGGCGGGATCCGGACGTCGGCCGGCATTGCGAAGGCGCTCGTCGCCGGCGCCGACGCCGTCATGCTCGGCGGGCTGTTCTCGGGCACCAGGGAGGCGCCCGGCGAGCTCGTCGAACGCGACGACGGCCAGTACAAGATCTCGCGGGGGATGGCCTCCAAGGAAGCGAACGAGAATCGCTCGGACAAGGACATCGAGATCGGCGCCAGCGAGGGTGCGGCCGGGCTGACGCCGTACCGCGGCGACGTCGCCGACGTGGTCGACGAACTGGCCCATGGCGTCCGCTCCGGCTTCAGCTACTGCGGCGCGCGGTCCATCGACCAGGCTCGCGCGAACGCCGAGTTCGTCAGCTGCTCCGACGGGGCGAAGTCGCGCGCCGGCGTCCACGCCGGGATCGTTCAGCGCGGAAAGTGACCAGGGTGGTGAATAACCAGGGCGGTGAATACCCACCGCGGAGAGTAACGCACAAAGCACGCGTACACGACGTGGGTGTGACAGTTCGAGGTCGGCGGCTCGAGGGTCGAGGTCGGTGGTTCCCTATACACTTTGGCAGCGAGTATACCCCTGTACACTGTCTGAACAAAAGCAGGTGAACTGTATGAGCACACGTTCTTCGTCGGCGGGCTATCGGGCGAAGGTATCGGGCACGTCGCTCCGAGTGGTCGACAATGAGTGAGGGCTCCCACACAGTGCTCGTCGTCGACGACGAGCCGAGCATCGTGGAGATGTACTGCACCTGGTTGGAGCCCAGGTTCGACGTTCAGACGGCGACCGACGGGCTGACGGCGCTGGATACAGTGGACGACGACGTCGACCTCGTCGTGCTGGACCGTCGGATGCCGCGGCGCAACGGCGACGAGGTGCTGTCGGGCCTGCGCGAACAGGGACACGACGTCCCCGTCGTGATGGTCTCGGCGGTGCCCCCGGACGTCGACGTCATCGATGCACCGCTCGACTCCTACCTCGTCAAACCCGTCGAACGCGAGGAACTGCAGCGGGCGGTGGCGGCCGCGTTGCTTACCGGGAATCTATCGACGGAAACGCGCGAGTACTACGCGAACGCTGTCAAGCGGTCGATGCTGGAGGCGACGAAGCTTCGGGGGGAGCTCCGAACGAGTGATGCCTATCAGTCGCTCGTCGACGCCCTCGAGAACGTGGAGCGGTCCGGGTCGAAACGAAAGGGCCGGATGACGCAGGATCTCACCACCGACGTCTACCGGGACATCGAAAACTGACGGCGTCTCCTCGTCGCTGAGAACCCGGCTCAGTCTTCTTCGGCGTGTTCGGCCAGCAGTCGCTCGGCGTGATCCAGCGACTGCGCGAGTTCCCACCGGACCTTCGTTGCGTCGCTGTACGTCAGCGCCTCCTTGAGTTGGTCCCGCAGGACACCAGCACCGCGGTCGACAGTGGTGCCATCGCTGTCGCCGAGTTCGTAGAACGCTGGCCGGTCGGGGGCAGACCGGACCGTCTCGCGGTCGAGGTCGCGCCAGCGTTTCTTAAGACTCATCCTGGCCGAACGTCCCGAGTTCGTGGTCGGGTGCGCTTGTGATCTCGTAGCTCTGCTCGCCCCAGTCGTCCTCGACGAAGACGAACACGCGGCCACCCGCCGCGTCGGGGTCGGCCTCGACCTCGATGCGCTCGCTCGCGTTGCGGACGGCGACGCCCGGGAACAGTTCCTCCTGGTCGCCGGATTCGAGGATGACGCGACCGACGCCGGTGTCCTCGAGGATCTCGTCGTGGGTTTTCAGGTCGTTGACGTACATCATCACGCCTTCCGTCTCCGTCGGGTCCGTGACGAGGACGTGGGTTTCCTTCCCGGGACTGGCGACCAGCTTGCCGTCGACTGCGCTGGGCGCGCCGCGGTAAAGGGTCGTCCGACCGTCGAGGTACTCGACGACGACGCCCTCGTCGACGAGGTCGATCCCGAGCGTACTCGGCGCGATGGAACTGCGTGCGGGAGCGGGCATAGTTGAAATTGCGGGTCACACCTCAAAAGGACCGCGTTCGGCAGCGCGTCGCCGACTGACGGATATCACCGAGACCGCCAATCATTTGTCTCCCTTCCGACTTGACCCGGTATGGAGGGACGCGCGGCGGCGCTCGGCGCCGGCACGATACTGAACGCCCTGGCGACCGGGACCGGGTCGGCGTTCGCGATCGACGTCGAAACGCGAGCGACGGTCGAACTCGCAGCCGACCGCGAGGACGTCCACGGCGAGATCGCCGAAGCGACGGACGCCGAGACGGCCCTCATCGAGGAGTGCGTGTCGCTGGCGACGGCCCGCTGGGGCGAAGGCGAGGGCGGCACGGTTCGCACCGACAGCGACGTGCCGCTCGCTGCCGGCCTCAAAAGCTCGAGCGCCGCGGCCAACGCGACGGTGCTCGCGACCTGTGACGCCCTCGGGCTCACCGTCGGCGACGACCCACAGGACCCCACTGTCGACCTGACACGCCTCGAAGCCTGCCGCCTCGGCGTCGAGGCCGCCCGGAACGCCGGCGTCACCGTCACCGGCGCGTTCGACGACGCGACGGCGTCGATGCTCGGGGGGCTCACCGTGACGAACAACGACGAGGACGAACTCCGCTACCGCGACGAGCGGAGCTGGGACGTCCTCGTCTGGACGCCCCCGGAGCGTGCCTACAGCGCCGACGCCGACGTCGAGCGCTGCGAGAACGTCGCGCCGATGGCCGAGCTGGTCGCCGACCTCGCCCTCGACGGCGAGTACGCGACCGCGATGACCGTCAACGGGCTGGCGTTCTCGGCCGCACTCGGCTTCTCCGCTGCCCCGACCGTCGAGGCTATGCCCCACGTCAACGGCGTGTCGCTGTCGGGCACCGGCCCGAGCGTCGTCGCCGTCGCCGAACCCACGGACCCCGCGCCCGACCTGGACCGCGTCGAAACGCTGTGGGACGCCCGCCCCGGCGTCGTCCGCAGGACCACGACTCGAACCGACGGGGCAACCATCCTGGACTCATGAGCACGAACACACCCAAACCGGAGGAGATGACCCTCGACGAGCTCCGCGAGGAAATCGAGGACATCGACCGCGAGATCGTCGAACTGATCGCCCGCCGCACCTACGTCGCCGACACGGTCGCGCAGGTGAAGGAGGAACGCGACCTGCCGACAACCGACGAATCCCAGGAGGAGGCCGTAATGGAACGCGCCGGCGAGAACGCGAAGCAGTTCGACGTCGACGAGAACCTGGTGAAGGCGATCTTCCGCCTGCTGATCGAGCTGAACAAGGTGGAGCAGCGGGAGTCTCGCTAGACTTCCTTCAGACCGAGGCTGTATTTGAGCGCCTCATCAACTTCTTCCATTCGAGACGCCGGGACGGGGCCGATATTGGTTTGTATACGATGCTCGATGGAAATCGTACGAATCTGACTACAGAGAGCGACCGAATCCTCTCGAAGTGGGGACTCCGCGGCCGAGATATGTACCTCGAACGGATACAGTTCGTCCCCTTGCGTGGTCGTGAACGGAACAACGATGGTCGTCGGGGCGTTCTCGTTCCCGATGTCGTTTTGTACGACTAGGCAGGGCCGTGTTCCTCGCTGTTCCGAACCTTCTGTCGGGTCGAGCTCAACAATGACGATGTCTCCGCGGTGAACGTCCATCGATTACCATTCAGGGGCATCGCCGAGGTACTCGTCGGCCTCACGCGACGCACTGCCCATCTCCTCGGCGAGAGCTTCGGATTCCGCTGCGCGCCGCCGATAGCCTTCGGCGAATTCCTCACGAGACAGGGGCTTTTCGATGGTGATTTTTCCGTCTTCTTCGTGGACGAGTACCTCGTCACCGCCGTGGATATCCAGTTTCTCTCGTAGTTCTTTCGGCAGGGTGACTTGCCCCCGCTCACCAACCTTACGCTCCTTGCTCTGACCCATACATATTCATATCATATCCATATTTAAACCGCTTTCGCCTCGGAGAAGGAAGTTAGAAAGGACGGATCAACGTCGACATGCGCAACTTTTGTTCAGCGAATTGATTAATCGATTTCAGTTAGCTGAACAAGGTCGAGCAGCGAGAGAGCCGGTAGGTAGCCGATGTAGATCACCCGCCAACAGAACGCCATCCGAGTGACTGTTTCCCGTGATGCATCCAAGTAATAGGGTGCTGCAGGTCCGTAGTTACGTATGAAACTGCATCACACACGGAAAGGGGCGGGCGAACCGCTGCTCCTCATCCACGGGTTGGGCGGGAGCTGGCGGACGTGGACGCCGATCCTCGACGACCTCGCCGCCGAACGGGAAGTGATCGCGGTCGACCTCCCCGGGCACGGCGAGACGCCGCCGCTGACTGGCGAGTCTTCTATCGACACGCTCGCGGCCGCTGTGACCTCGTTTCTGGACGACAACGACCTCGATGGCGTCGACGTCGTCGGCAACTCCATGGGGGCGCGACTCGTTCTCGAGCTCGCGCGACGCGGAGCGGTCGGCGACACCGTCGCACTCGACCCCGGAGGTTTCTGGGCGGGCTGGGAGCGCTACTTCTTCAACGCCACGCTGGCCCCGTCCATCCGGCTCGTTCGCCTGCTTCAGCCGGTGATGGACCGGCTTATGGGAAGCGGGCTCGGTCGGACGCTGCTGCTCCTCCAGCTTTCGGCACGGCCGTGGGATCTGTCCGCCGAGGTCACGCGGGAGGAGATGCGAACGTTCGCCGACTCGCCTTCGTTTGATGAGCTCTTGTCGCGGCTCGCGTTCGGTCCCAGTCAGCCCGGGACGGACACCACGCCGGGGGCAGTCGTGATCGGCTGGGGGCGAATGGACCGGGTCACCCTGCCCAGGCAGGCGGAACGTGCGATGGAGAAGTTCCCAGAAGCCGAGTTACACAGGTTCGAAAACAGCGGGCACTACCCACTCTGGGACGAACCCGAAGAGACAGTCGAGCTGATCCTCTCGCGCACGGCGACCACCGACTGAACGAACGAAGGCAGTGCGGCGCTGGTCGTGGGCGTGAACAACTCGTCGCCCGGCTTGAGTGGACGAACTGTCGGTCGCTCACTCCGAAAGGCTCGTCAGGTGCTCCCCAGGGAACCTGATCCCGACGGTCGTCCCGACTCTGGGTGGATCGGTGGCGAACGCCTCGACGCGCTCGCCGTCCCAGTCGAGGACGACCCTCGAGGCGGCGTCCTCCCGAGAAACGCGCTCGACGGTGGCCCGGGCCGTCGCCTGCGACGGCGCCAGCTCGACGTGTTCGGGGCGGATGGCGACCGCTTCCCCAGGCCGGTCGAACCGGTCCGCGGGAAGGACGTTCGCGCCGACGAACCGCGCGACGTCCGTCGTAGCCGGCGATTCGAAGATCTCGTCGGGATCGCCGGTCTGGAGCACTTCCCCGTCGCGCATCACGACGATACGGTCGGCCAGCGCGCGCGCTGTCGTGCGGTTGTGCGTGACGTAGACGCCGGTCACGTCCTCGAGGGCCTCCGCGAGGTCGTCCCGAAGGGCCTGTCGCGTCGGCACGTCGAGCGCGGAGAGGGGTTCGTCGAGGAGCAGCGCGTCGGGTCGGACCGCCAGCGATCGGGCGAGGGCAACGCGCTGTTTCTCCCCGCCGGAGAGCGTCGGCGGCGAGCGATCGGCGAGGTCGGCGACGCCCAGCGACGCAAGGAGTTCGTCGGGGTCCCGCGTGTCCGCGTGATAGCGATCGCCGAAGGCGACGTTCTCGCGAACGGTCATGTGGGGGAACAGTCCGTAATCCTGGAAGACGAACCCGAAGCCGCGCTGCTCGGGCGGCGCGTCCGTAATCTCGCGCTCGCCGAGGCGAACGTGTCCCTCGTGGTCGTGGAAGCCGGCGATCGATTCGAGCAGTAGCGACTTCCCGCTCCCGCTCGGCCCGAGGACGACGAGCGTCTCACCGTCCCCGACCTCGACGGCGGCCTCGACGTCGAAGGGCTCGGCTCCTTCGGCGGTGAACGTCGCCCGGATGTCGGCGTCGAGTCTCATAGGACCCTCCCGCCGTCCTGCGCGATGCTCCGGATGACGACGAAGATGACGATGCTCACGGCGAGCAGGATGAAGGCGACGGCGCCGCTTTCAGCCAGTGATCCGGTGAGGTACGTCTTGTAGATGAACACCGGTGCGTGTGCGCCGAAGACCTTCTCCCCGGCTGGCGGGTAGAAGAACGTGACCGTGTAGGCGACGATGGCGACGGCGCCGAACTCGGAGACGGCTCGCGCCCACGCCAGCACGCCGCCCGTCAGGATACCGCGCGCGGCAAGCGGAAGCGAGACGCGTCGGAACGTACTCAGTGACCCCGCGCCGTGAATGCGGGCCGCGTACTCGACGCGGCGATCCAGTGACTCGAAGGCCTCCCGGGAGCTATTGACCGCGAACGGCGCCGAGACGAACGTCATCGCCAGGACGGCCCCGGTGATCGTCCCGAGGATGGAGAGCTGTGGAAACGCGCCCCCCTTCCCAAAGCCGAAGAGGATGATGATGCCGGCGACCGAGTGGGGAACCACGAGTGGCAGGTCGACGAGGCTCTGGACGAACTCCGAGCCCGGGAAGCCCCGCGAGAGGAGGTAGGCCAGTGGGACCCCGGTCAGGAGCGCGAAGAGGGCTGCGAGCAGGGGGGCGTAAATCGAGAGGTAGAGCATCCTGTGGACCTCCGGATCGAACAGCTTCTCGACGACCAGCGCGGGGTTCTGGCGGGCGGTGAACAGCATCAGCGGGAACGTCAGCGCGATAAGCAGGACGGTCCCGAGTGCGGCTGCCGCCATCCCGGCGATCCCACCCTCCGCGCCGTAGGCGAGTGCGACCGCGGAGAGGAGCATGAACACCACGTACAGCGTCGGACGGGCGACCGCGTACGCGGCCGCGAACGCGACGACCTGCACGGTCACCACCGTCAACAGCAGCGCGATGCGCTCGTAGCCGGTACGACTGGTTCGAGACATGAATGGTGAGAGAATCCGGAGCGAACTTGGGCCCGTCGATTACAGCTCGAGTGGACCGAGGTTCTGCTTCGCCGTCGCGTGCTTCATGACGCGCTCGGGAATGGCGTCCTTCCCGGATTCGGGGACGACGAGTGGCGAGACAGGCTGGAGCCCCTTGTTCTTCAGGATCTTCTTCCCCGGCTCGGTGGCGAAGTACTCGACCCAGCGCGCGCCGAGCTCGGGTGACTCGGCAACGGAGGGGACAGTAAGGCCGTACGCGATGGGCGCACCGACGAACGTGCCTGAGTCGGACTCGACTTTCGCCTTCGCGTAGTGTTTCGCGTACTTGGTGGTCGCCTTCGAGAGGTCAACCTCGGGCTGGAGGTCGATCCACGGCATGTCCGTGGTCGAACTGATGGACTGGTAGTAGATCGCGTAGTCGAGCTTCCCGGATTTGAGCTGACCTTCGAGCTTCGTTTCCGTGCCCGTCGGCACCACGGAGTTCTCGCGGAGCTTCTGGTACGTCGCGTCGTCGTAGAGCTTCTCCCCGTCGAACTCGGTCTTCCCGAGCTGCTGGGACATGACTGCACGGTAGCCGCCGGGGTCGACGGCGGGGTCCGCGTGACCGATGGTGACGTCGTCCCGAGTGAGGACCTCCCACCAGTTATCCTTGGAGATGTCGTCGGCGCCGGGCGAGTCCTCGCGGTACTGGATCGACATCGCGTTCGTCGCGAAGATGCCGTACCAGTTCCCGTACTCGGGCAGCACGCGATCGCGAATGAGACGGAAGTCCGAGACGCCGAGCACGTCGGCCACGCGCCCCTGCTGGGTGATCTTCTTCGTCGAGGCGACTGACCCCTTCGGCTCGCGGGTTACGTCGATGCCCGTCTGCTTCTCGAACTTCGGCTCCGCAGCCGAGAAGGGCGGGGCGAGACTCCCCGCGTGGAAGATCTGCATGTCGCCGTCGCCAGGGGCCGTGTCCGTCTTGGTAGCGGTCGACTCTCCACCGCCGTTGCCGCCGGCACAGCCAGCTAATCCGACCGTTGCCGCCGCACCGACACCGCCGAGAAACGCACGACGAGTTCGTTGTTCCGTCATAGACATACTGCCGTTGTTTCGAATCCGGCATAACTGTTTTGCTATTTGACCGTCAACAACGAGTATGGATGCAGGATTCGACGCTCGCCTTCACGCGGACGACGTGGAGTTTACCGAGCGGGATGCGAGGCTACTCGAAGCAGTCGACGACGAGGGCTCGATCCACCGGGCCGCCGATGAACTCGGGCGGTCGTACTCCCGCTCTCACCAGCGCCTGACTGCGCTGGAGGAGGCCCTCGGGGAGCTGGTGGAGCGACAGCGCGGTGGATCGAACGGTGGTGGCAGCACGCTCACCGAAGCGGCCCGCGACCTGCTGGCGAAGTTCGATCGGCTCCAGACTGGCTTCTCGTCGGTGGCTGGCACGTCGGAGGCGGTACTCGAAGGCGAGGTACTGAACCGTACCGGGGAGCTCGGCATCGTCGCGACGGACGCCGGTAACGTCCGCGCGATCGTCCCACCGGAGGGAGAGACGGTCCAGATCAGCCTCCGCGCCGACGCCGTCACGCTTCACGATCCGGCGGACATGCCCGCGGAAAATGCGACGAGCGCCCGGAATCGGTTCGAAGGCACCGTCACCGGCGTCGAACGGGGCGAGTCGGTCTCCAAGGTCACTGTCGACGTCGACGCGACGGCGCCGCTGTTCGCCCTCGTGACCGAAGAGAGTCGTCAGAAGCTCGCGCTCGAAGCCGGGGAAGCGGTCGTGGCGTCGTTCAAGGCGACGGCGACGCGTGCGACGCCGCGGTAGCGACGGGGCTCAGCGGAGACCCGGTGACGGATCCGTTCCTCAGACCGGCCGCAACGCCTCCTCCAGGGCTGAGATCAGGTCCTCGGCGCTTTCGAGCCCGACGGAGAGCCGTACGAGCGAGTCCGAGATGCCGGCCTCGGCGCGCTCCTCCGCGGAGAGGGTCGCGGCCGACATGCTCGCCGTGTGCTCGACCAGCGATTCGACGCCGCCGAGACTGAACGCGAGGTTGAACACGTCGAGGTCCTCGACGAAGGCGCGCGCCTCGGCGGCGTCGCCGTCGAGCTCGAACGAGACCATCCCGCCCATGTTTTCCAGCTGCTCGGTCGCGAGGTCGTGGCCGGAATGGTTCGGGAGCCCGGGGTAGTTGACCGTCTCGACAGCGTCGTGGTCCGCGAGGAACGACGCGACGCGGGTCGCGTTGTCCTCGTGGAACGATAGTCGCGCGGGCAACGTCTTCAGTCCGCGTAACACGAGGTAGCTGTCAAACGGTGAGAGCGGGGCGCCGATCAGGTCCTGGAGGACGAACTTGCACTCCTCGTGGAGGTCGTCGTCGTCCGTCGCGATCACGCCGCCGACGGAGTCCGAGTGCCCGTTGACGAACTTCGTCGTGCTGTACACCGAGACGTCGGCGCCGAGTTCGAGGGGGCGCTGTCCATACGGGGTCGCGAAGGTGTTGTCGACGGCGAACGTCGCGTCGTGTTCGCCCGCCAGGTCGCCGAGGGCTTCGATGTCGCAAACGTGCAGGAGTGGGTTCGTCGGGGACTCGACCCAGACCAGCTCCGTCGACCCGTCGAGCGCTTCGGCGACGGCGTCGAGGTCGGTCGCGTCGACGTAGCTGACCTCGACGCCGAACCGGTCCGCGAGCTCCTCGAAGAGCGTCGTCGTGCCGCCGAACAAGGAGTCGGACGCGACGATCCGGTCGCCCGGCCGCAACAGCGAGAGGCAGACGGTTGCAATCGTCGCCATCCCCGAGGACGTCGCCAGCGTGTGGCTGGCGTTCGAGAGGTTCGCCAGTCGGTCTTCCAACGCATCCCGGGTCGGATTGTCGAACCGGCTGTACGTGTAGCCTTCCTCGGGGTAGCCGGCCGAGTCGAGGCCGAAGGTCGCCGACAGGTGAATCGGCGAGGCGACGTCCTTCGTTTTCGGCGTCGGGCCGTCGCCGGCCGCGCCGACCGCGAGGCTCTCGAAATCGTACGCGTCGTCCGCCATCAGCGACCACCCGCAAGGTGATCGATTCGGTCCCGCTTCATGGTCGTCCCGCGTGCTCGTGAAAGATGAAGGCTGGGGGCACCGCCCTGCAGTTCCGGCATCGAAACCAGCGCTGGCCGGGGTTGGTCGAGGCTATCGGGAGTTACTCGGGGCTGTCGCGGATCATCATCTCCTTCACGCGTCTCACGCCGTCGAAGTCGCGGAGCTGGTAGATGAGCTGGCGGACGCGCTCGGCGGGGCCGCGACAGAACAGCGATTCCAGACACCACTCCCCCTGATGGGTGTGACTCGTGTTCAGGATGACGTCCTGGTAGTCGTGCTGGACGGCGTGGAGCTCTTCGATAACCTCGTGGTGGCGGTAGTCGAAGCCGACGAGGGCGACGACCTCGCCCGACTCCGCTTCGAGTCGGGAGTGAGACTCGATGTACTCCAACATCGCCTCGCGGACCGCTCGCGACCGCGAGTCGAGGCCCTGCTCCTGCCAGACTTGGTCGAACGACTCGACGATCTCGTCGGGAATATTGAAGCTCGTGCGCATCTGGGGTCCGTCGTATTACGGTCCACCGGGATGGGTATTAAAAACCCCTAATGGTGTGCTTCCTGAATCCGCACCCGACGAATGCTCCATTTCGAGGAACTCGGGCTGTTGCTGGGGGCGATAGCCCTCGGCGGGGTACACGGCGTCGAACCCGGCCACGGCTGGCCCGTCGCCGCGACGTACGCGCTCGACCAGACGAACAAGTGGCTCTCTGGACTGGCCGCGAGCCTGATCATCGGGGTCGGCCACCTGATCAGCAGCATCGCGATGGTCGGCGTCTTCTTCTACGCGAAGGCGTACTTCGACCTCACGCAGGTCAACGAACCGATGACGGTGTTCGGCGGCGTCCAGATCGGGGGGCCTGTCAGCCTCGTCGCCGGCGTGCTGCTGATCGTTCTGGGCCTCCGCGAGTACTTCTACGGCCACTCACACGGCAGTGTCGGCGAGACGGGCGGGGACTCACACGATCATCACGACGACGCAGCTCACGCTCACTCCCACGACCATCATCACGAGGACACACACGATCACTCACACGACCATCAACAGGACTCCGCCCACACTCACTCAAACGACCATCATCACGAGGACGTCCACGACCACTCTCACGACCACCAACACGGAGATGCCGTCGCCAGCGACGGTGCTGGTTCGGGCTGGGTCGGTCGCCTGAAGGGCGCGCTCCCGTTCGTCGGCGGCCATTCTCACGACCACGGCGATCTGGACGAGGCTGCGGACCGGGGGCTGTTCGCCATCGCCTGGTTCGCGTTCCTGCTCGGGTTCGCCCACGAGGAGGAGTTCGAGATCATCGCCCTCTGTGCCGGCTCGACGCACTGCCTGGAGCTGATGGCCGCCTACGCGTTCACCGTGATCGGGGGGATCGTGACGCTCACGCTGCTGCTCATCGGCGGGTACGAGCACTTCGAAGAGCAGGTCGAGCAGTACACGCCGTACCTCCCGGTCTTCTCGGCGGTCGTGCTCGTCGGCATGGGGGTCGGGTTCATTCTCGGCCTATTCTAAGGGGACTCGGGACAGAGTGGAGGCAACGCTACCGAGGGAAGCGACGTCGAGAAAACGAGAGCGCGTTAGGCTGCTTCGACTTCGTCGCGCAGCGCTGCCGTCTTGTCCATCACGTTGTCAGCGGCCGCTTCCACGGCGTCGAGAGGGTCCTCGTCGATGGTCTTCACCGTCAGGATCGGTTCCGTCTGTCCACCCGACTGCTGAGGGTTCACGTCGTACGTCGCGGCGTCGACGCCCTCCGTCTCCAGAAGCGCGCCCTTGAGGACGTTCATGAACGTGTGGTCCTCGCCGGCGACCTCGAGGCGAAGTTCCTCGTCCGTCTTGTCGATGACCCGCAGTTCCATGTCACGTGCTTCGCGCGAGCGGCGTTTCAACGTTTCGTCTCGGGGGGAAGACGGGCGAGAAGCGTTCACACGCCAGCCGTACGTTTATTAACAATGGAGAGACGATCCAACCATGCGAATTCGGCGGCTCACGAGCGACGACGTCCACCAGTTCGTCGAGGACCTGTGGCTCCCGTTCGCCCGGGAGATGGAGTCGAACGGCGAGTGGAACGAGCTGGCGACTGACGTCGACCTCCACGCTCAGGCCGTCGCTTACCGACGGGACCGACTCACTGACGGCGACGCCCGGACGTGGATCGCCGTCGACCCGGATGGTGCCCGAGCGGACGACTCGGCGGACGCGTTCGCCGGGTACGCCAGCGCGAGCTACCGTGAGTCACCGCCCGTCTTCGCCCGCGGGAACCGGATCCACGTCGACGAACTCTTCGTCCACGAGGCGTACCGAGGTACGGATCTGGCAAGCGATCTGCTGGATCTGGCTCACGACTGGGCGGTCGAGCTCGGCTGCGAGGAGCTGACGCTCTCGGTCGGGGAACCGAACGACCGGGCTCAGGCCTTTTACGAGCGCGAGGGCTTCACGATCCGGCGCCGTCGAATGGCCCGTCCAGTCGAGAAACCCGAGCGGTCGGCGGAGCGATTATAACCAACGCTGTCTCTGATAGAACCCATGGATATCCGACCGCTTCGGGAAACCGAGCTCCGCCGATTCGTCGAAGAGCTCTGGCTGCCGTTTCAGCGCGAACTCGCCTCGAAGACCGGTACGTACGAACTGGCGACCGACGTCGACCTCGTTGCCACCGAAACCGAGCATCGTCGCGAGCGATTCGCGGACGACGACCAGCGAGCATGGGTCGCCGTCGATTCGACGCAGACCGGACCGAACGACTCCGAGTTCGTTGGGTTTCTGACGGCCGAGACGACCCCGTCGCCGCCGGTGTTCGAACGTCCTGACCGCGTCATGGTCAACGACCTGTTCGTCCACGAATCCCACCGCGGCAGCGGACTCGCCGACGAACTACTGGGTCGGGCGGCGGCGTGGGCGACCGAACGCGACGCCGACCAACTCAGTCTCGACGTGCACATCGACAACGACCGCGCCCGGGCCTTCTACGCGAAACATGGCTTTGAGGCGCTTCGACAGCGGCTGGTCGCCGATGCCGACGAGATCTGATGGTGTCCGCCAGTCGCTGGCGACGATTCCGGTGCTATCGCTGTGGACGATTTTGTAGCTATCGCTGGCGACGATTCCGGAGCTATCGCTGGCGACGAGAGCGGTAAAAAAACGAAAGTGCTCGAAAGCGACCTTACTCCTCGACGGCGACTTCTTCTTCCTCGACGTCGACGGCGGTTTCCTCCTCGGCGGCGACCTCTTCCGGACGCGCTTCGAGGGTCAGCTTCTGGACCTCGACGCGGCGCAGCGGGTAGATGGTCTTCGCCTCGCCGTAGATGGCGGAGGAGAGGTGGCCCTCGGTGACGGCGTCGACGAGTTCCGCGAAGGTGCGGTCGTCGGCGGCGTCGTGGACCTGGTCGATCATGATCCGGCGGATGGCCTGCTCCTGCGAGCGGTCCGCCTTCTTCGTCGTGAACGAGACGGGCTGGATACGGACGCGGTGGTCGTCCGTCGTCAGCACCGTGATCGACGCGTCGATCTTCGAGGCGCCGCGGCGGACGAGCGAGCGCAGGTAGTCCCGCGTGAGCTCGTAGCGGATGAACTCGGTGTACGCCGTGTCGGAGCCGACGTCGGTGATCTTGAACGTCAGCTTCGTGTTGTTGTCGCCGGAGTCCTGCACGAGGTCTCCGAGCGTCGTGGTGATCGTTCGGCCGACCACCATCTGCGGTTCCTCAGCGACGGTCTCCCCGATCTCGGCCCGATCGAACTGTTCGGGGGCCTGCACGGAGTACCACCGCTTGCCACTCTTCTGCTTGGATACGGATCGTTCGCTCATGTGTTAGTGTCGCGTTGTGCGGACCGATGGTCGCGTCCGCGGGCGATGACGCGGTCCGCAACCGCCAGGTTCACCACGTAGTCGTCCACCGTCGAGCGCAGCCCGCCGGTGGCAGTCCGCTCGATGGTCGTCTCGACCGTGTCGCCGTCGACACGGGAGTCCATCGAGTCGGTGTTGTCGGGCGCCAGCGCGGCCAGAACCAGCTCGGCGTCCTCGTGAGTCGTCCGCACGGTCGCCGTGCGGAGCGCCTCGGAGTCGCCGGGGTGATGCTGTCCTGTCATAGCTGGCTCCGTAGTGCTGCGACCAGTTCCGTCCCGTCGCCCTCGAATTCGGCGGCGCCGCGCGTCGGCGAGCCCCAGCCGGTCCCGTCGACGTCGCCGGCGACCTCGCGGAGCGAGTCCCCGAGGCCGACCGGATCCGTCGCCGCGGCCGCGAGCGCGCCGCCGGCTTCGGAGAGCGCGATGACGACCGGTTCCGGCGACTGGAAGTCTCGGACGAGCCGGGCGACCGTCGGCAGGACCGAGGGGTCGGCGTCGACGCGGACGACGAACGCCCCGTCGTACCGGCCCGTCGTTGCCGAATCGAGCGCGCGGTGCGCCGCGAGCCCGTGCGAGCGCCACCCGTCGAGGGCGGCCGCTCGCAGGTCGTCACTCGGCTCGTCCGCGAGCGCGAGCGCGACGCCGGTGCCGGACGCCTCGCGAGCGAGCGCGTCCAGCACGTCAGCGTACCCGCCGACGGTGGCGAAGTGGCCCTCAGGCGTCGCGTACGGGCGGAGTGCCCGTTCGACGCTGGAGACCGCGCGTTCGCTCGCGTCCGCTGCGGCCACGGCGTCGACGGCGACGACCGACGCGAGGCGTCGGTGGGCGTCCTCGTCGAGCTCGGCCGGTAGTTCGAGTTCCGCGAGCGTGGCGCGCGCCTCCTCGGGGTCGCCCGAGGCGGGGAACCGAAGCAGCGTCGACGCGGCGAGCCCGTCGGCCACATCGGCCGTGGGCAGCGCGACGCCGGGCCGCCGGCTCACGAGGCCGTCCCGCGTGGCGGCTTCGAGCGCGTCGCCGGAGCCGTCCGTGCCGGGGACCGAGCCCGCGGCGACGACGCCGGCGAGCGCGAGCACCGGATCCGGGGTGACGCCGAGTTCGCGAGCGACCTCGAAGGCGGTCGTGCTCGCGGGGCGCCCCTCGCCGGAAATCGCGTGCCGGCCGTCGCCAGCGCCGATGGTGACCGTGAGGTCGTCCTCGGCGGCGGTGGCCGCAGTGTCGATGTCCGCGGCGTCCGCAGCGGCGGCGTCTGTGGCGTCGCCGGCGACCGCCTCCGTGACGGGGTCCGCCGCGACGCGCACGTGGAACGGGTCGTCCCGGTCCTGGAGTGCGCGGGCGAGCAGTCCCGCCGCTGCCAGGGCGTCGCCGTCGTCGCGAGCGACGAGCCGGACGAACGGCGCGTCACGCACGGCGCCGGCGAGCGCGGTGGGGCTGGCGTCAGCGACTGCGGCTTCGGTCATGGGATGGTGTGGTCTGTGGTTCGGTCAGCGTGGTGCTGTTCTGGTGGTGCGGAGCGTCGAGTTACTCTTCGAGCAGTTCGACGGCGACTTCGTAGTTGTACGTGAAGTCCTCGTCGAGCTCGTCGCCACGGTAGTAGTCGACGAGCCGGCGAATCTTCGCTTCCGTGTTCTGGAGCGCCCGCTTGTTCTGGTGGTCCTGCGGGTTCTCCGCCATGTGGTCACGGAGGTTGACGGCCTGCTCGATGAGGTTGCGAAGGTCCGAGGGGAGCTCGGGGTCGGCGTCGTGCTCCTCGAGGATCTCGGTCAGCTTCTTCCCGGTCGCCAGCTTGACGTCCGGGATCGGCGTGCCCTTCACGCCCTCGTCGCGCAGCTTCAGGCCGATCATCGCGGGATCGTGGCCCTGTTCCGCCAGTTCGACGACGCGCTCTTCGATGGCGTCTTCGTCGACGTCGCTCCACTCCGGAGGCTCGTCCGCCACGGGGTTGTCCGAACCGGACGACCCGCGGCTTGGATTGTGCATTCGTGTCATTGGTATATTTGGAACGGCACAACCGCAAAAGCGTGACCGCGACTCCGACGGCATTCGGTGGGGTGGAGTCCACGCCCTGGACCGATTGCCGCGGGAGTCGTCGGTGCACTGCCGCAATCCCAAGCCGTGAAAACTCACGGCGAGTCGGATTTGCAGCTGCGCTGTTCCCATCGGTGCTTAGACGAGGCGGGTTCTTAAGCATGTTCTCTTGCTTCGACTGATTATTAGTCGCCTCAATGGGGAGTAGATGCGGGGTCGTCAAGGAAGAAGTTGGCAAATTGGACGTCGCTGGCGGTACCGTTCGGTACACCCGGAAAGCCCCAGTCGCGGAGGTTATCGTTTTCTTTGGATGACTGACTACCGCCGCCATCGACTCCACTCAGCATGCCCAGAAAGCCCCAGCCGCTGAGACGGTCGCGCTGCTCGCTGC
>JBDGPU010000156.1:0-35769 GCA_042219525.1 Halopenitus sp. | reverse complement strand
GTGCTGTCAAGTGCAGCAGCGTCTGCACCTTTATATATGGTTTATAAGCAAGAGCGGCCGAGGGCTTTCAAGGAGTCTGCGGTGCTGTCAAGTGCAGCAGCGTCTGCACCTTTATATACAGTTCATAAACAAGAGAGGCCGAGGGCTTTCTGGACGTTTGCGGTGCTGTCAAGTGCAGCAGCGTCTGCACCTTTATATATGGTTTATAAGCAAGAGCGGCCGAGGGCTTTCAAGGAGTCTGCGGTGCTGTCAAGTGCAGCAGCGTCTGCACCTTTATATACAGTTTATAAGCAAGAGCGGCCGAGGGCTTTCTGGGTGTTTGCGGTGCTATCAAGCGCAGCAGCGTCTGCACCTTTATATACAGTTTATAAGCAAGAGCGGCCGAGGGCTTTCTGGGGTGTTTGCGGTGCTGTCGAGAGCAAGTCCGTATCATCTATTTAAATATGCTTATAAACAGGGGCTAAGAATTTTCTCGAGAACAGCAGCAGCTGTATCTGTAAAACCGATATATTAGCAGCGCCGACCGATGGACCTCCCACCGTTCCGCGGAGCAGCGATCACTACACTCCCTTTTAAAACTGTATATAAACCACTATCGAGCGCGTCTCGGCTTTCGCCCACGAACAAAAAGATCCAGACACGTTCGTTTCAACAACTACCAACGAACTCGCTAACCCGGCGCAGTACAGCGATTTAACTCGATTTAAACGTCGCTAAACCGGACTGACTGACTGGACTTTATATGCCGTTCCCGGTCGTTGACTGGGATGTAATGAAGCGAACCGTGGCAATCGGGCTGGCGTTGCTCACCCTCATCGCGACTGCGGGCGTCGGCTCCGCGGCGGCGCTGGGGGTCGGCTACGTCGGCTCCACGAACGCGGTCGACGCACAGAACGAAACGAACGAGAGCGACGTCTCGCCCGGCGCGCAGCTGAGCGCCGTCATCGGCGTGCAGGAGTCCGAAATCGAGGGTTCGATCGAGTCCCGCGCGTTCGGGATCGCGGTCGCGCAGGCCGCGACCAACGAGTCGAAGGCCGAGGTCGTCGCCAAGCAGCTCGAGCAGAACCGCGAGCGCCTCGCCGAGCTCCGGGAGCGGAAGCAGGAGCTGAAGGCGCAGCGCAAGGCCGGGAACATCAGCGAAGGCGAGTACAAGGCGAAGATGGCGAAGATCGCCGCCGAGACGGCGACGATCCAGCGGACGACCAACCAGTCCGCGAACGTGACCGAGGAGCTCCCCACCGCGGTCCTCGAGGAACAGGGGATCAACGTGAGCGCGATCCAGACGCTCAAGCAGAACGCGAGCGAGCTGAGCGGCGGCGAAGTCGCCGAGATCGCCCAGAGCATCGCCGGCAAGCGGACCGGGCAGGCCGGCGGCGCGCCTGACGGCGTCGGCGAGCGCGGCGAGGCCGGCGACCGGGGCGAGGAAGGCGACCGCGGCGACCGGAACGCCAGCCAGCAGATTGACCGCGCGAGCCAGGCAGTCGACCGCGCACGCGAGCGGATCGCGGCGGCGGAGAAGCAGGTCGGCGAGAACGACACGGAGGCCCAGGCCGCCCTCGAAGACGCGCGTGAAGCGCTCTCGAAGGCCGAGACGGCGCTAGCGGACGCCCGCTCGCAGGTCGAGGAGGACCCCGCGGCCGCGAGCGAGCGCGCACAGGCGGCCCTGGAGCACGCGAAGACCGCCATCAGCCACGCCGAGGAGGCGATGGAACTCGCGGGCGGCGGCACCGGTGACGGCGGCGGTGCTGGTGACGGTAGCGGGACCGGCGACGGTAGCGGAACCAGCGGCACGGAGACGTCCGGCACTGAAACCGGTGGCACCGGTGGTGCCTGACGTGCGTCATCATTCCGTTCGGCCGACACTGAAAAGGGGCCTCCGGGATCAGACTGGCATACATGACTGATCGGACGCGTCTGACCGCCGGGTGTCTCGCCGCGCTGCTGGTCGTCGGGTTCGTCGCGGGCCCCGCCGTCGGGTCGGCGGCCGCGACCGCCCACGACTCGACCGAGCAGGCGTTCATCGTCGACCTCGACGCCGAGGGCGACGCGACGGTGACGCTCCGGCTCACGTACAACCTGACGAACGACAACGAGAAGGCGGCCTTCGAGGACCTCAAGAACGACGAGCAGGCGCAAACCGACTACCGCGAGCGGTTCGTCTCCCGACTCGCCGACGTCGCGGCCAACGCCGAGAACGCGACCGGCCGCGAGATGAGCGTCTCGAACGGCTCGATCGAGTTCTCGCGGTCCGGCGACACGGGCATCGTCGAGCTCTCGGCGGACTGGCAGGGCCTCGCCGCAGTCGAGGACGGGACAGTCACCGTCACCGAGCCGTTCGCGAGCGGCTTCGAACCCAGCCAGACGTTCGTCGTCGTCGCACCCGACGGCTACGGCCTCTCGTCGTCGGCCGTCGAGCCGGCGGCGGCGCAGGACGGGGCCGTGATGTGGGAGGCCGGGACGGACCTGACCGGCTTTGAGCTGACCTTCGCGGAGGGCGCCGCCGTGACGGAGACGACGGCGACCGAGACGACGGCGGCTGACGGCACTCCAGCCGAAACCGGCGATAGCGCGCCCGGCTTCGGGCCGGTGCTCGCGCTCGTCGCCCTGCTCGCCGCGGCGCTGGTCGCCGTTCGGCGGCAGTAATCCGGATTCGCCGTTTTCTCCGCGTTTTCCTCCCGAATAGCCACGGGTGTACTCGCCGTGGCGCTCGGCGCGGTTCGAACGCCGCTTTCGACTCACTCAGACGACGCGCCGGTACTCCGTTTCGGCCGCGTCCAACTCCTCCTGCGTGTTGACGTTCGTGAACGTGTGCTCGGTCGTCGCGGCGCGGATCTCCGCGTCGCTGACGACGGCGTGGTCGAGCGTGAACAGCGGCTCAATGATCTTCCGCTTGCCCGCCACCAGGGCCTCGTCGCAGGCGTCGGCCATCGGCGTTGCCCGGTAGACGGCCTGGGTCGTCTGGAACCACTCGTCCTCCAGCTGCGGGACGGCGGCGTCGCGGTCGGCCGCCAGGTCGAGCAGGTGGGCGGCGAAGCTCGGGTCGACGAAGGGCATGTCGCAGGCGACGACGAAGACGTACTCACCCGAGGCGGCCCGACAGGCGTTCCGGATGCCGGCCATCGGGCCGAGGTCGGGCTCGTCGTCCTCGGCGTAGGTGACGTCGAGGGGATACCCCTCCATCGCGACGCCGATGGCCTCGCGCTGGTCCGGACGGCAGTTGACGACGAGGTCGTCGACGACCGCCTCGCCGTCGCTGGCGGCCGCGCCGCCGGGGTCGACAGGCGGTGCCTGTCCAGCGAGCCGGTTCGCGACCCGGCGGATCATCGGCACCCCGGCCAGGTCCGCGACGGCCTTGTCCGCGTCGCCAAAGCGGGTCGAGCGGCCGCCGGCGACGATGGCTCCGGTAGGCATGGCCGTGAGTGGGCGGTCGGGAGGCAAAGACGTGTCGCACGCGAGTGAGGCGACCGCCCACGACGTGCCACTGCTCGTGCCATTGCCCGCGCCACTGCTCGCGCCATTGCTCGCGCCACTGCTCGCGCCATTGCTCGCGCCACTGCTCGCGCCATTGCTCGCGACCTCACCAACCGGTCGGCGCACCAATGCGACCCGACTGTCATCTTTCGATTCTTCCCGGGAACGACCTGGCAGACCCCACGAGCATATATGTACCGAGCGAGTAACAGGCGATCAGATGGGAGGGCGCACACACGTTCTGCGGGCCGATCTATCCGCGGGCACCGTCGAGCGGAAGCCCGTTCCGGAGGCCTGGCGACGCCGAGTCCTCGGCGGCAAGGGCCTCGGCGCGCGCTACCTCTACGACGAACTCGACGCCGGCACCGACCCGCGAGGCCCCGAGAACCTCCTCGCGTTCTGCGTCGGCCCGCTGTCCGGGGCGCTCCCAGGCGAACAGCGGTACGCCGCCGTCACCAAGTCGCCGCTGACCGGCCTGTTCCTCGACTCGTACGCCGGCGGCGACTTCGCCGCGCGACTCGCCGGGTCGCTCGACGACTGCCTCGCGCTGCTCGTTACCGGCGAGAGCGACGAGCCGGTCCGGATCGCGATCAGCGACGGCGGCGCGACGATCGAACCGGCCGAGACCTGGGGCGCCGACACGGTCGAGACAGCCGAGGCGCACCCGGACGCCGCCGTCGCCTGCGTCGGCCCGGCCGGCGAGCGGGAGGTCGCGTACGCGACGATCGCCTCCGACGCCGGCGACCACCACGCGGGCCGCGGCGGCGCCGGCGCGGTGATGGGCGCGAAGGGGCTGAAGGCCGTCCTCGCGCTCGACGGCCCCGCCGAGCCGCCGACCGAGGCGCTCGAAACGCTCCGCGAGGAGTACACCGCCGACTACGCCGCCGCCGACACCGGGCGCTGGCAGGCCGCGGGCGAGACGCTCGAATCGATCGACTTCGCGAACGAGATCGGCGCGCTGGCCACGGAGGGCTGGCAGAAGGGCCAGTTCGAGGGCGCGGACGACGTCGGCATCGGCGCCGCCGAAGAGGCGTCCGTCGGCCGCGAGAACCCCGACGAGGCAGTCCCGGGCGGCTTCCGGATCGAGACCGAGGCGGGCGAGACGGTCCCGCGCGGCGCGACGCCGATGACGCTCGGCGCGGGTCTCGGCGTCGAGGACTTCGACGCGGTCGCCGCGCTGGGCGAGCTCTGCGACCGACTCGGCGTCGACGTGATCACCGCGGGCAACGCCGTCGCCTGGACCGTCCGCGCGGCCGAGCAGGACGCCGTCGACGCCGACGTGGCGTTCGGCGACCCGGATTCCGCGCAGGCGCTCATCAGAGCTATCGCGGAAGGGGACGTGGACGGTGAAGGCGACGGTCCCGCCGACGCCACCGAGTCGGGCATCGTCGACCCCGCCGTCGCCGCCGCGCTCCGCGAGGGGGTCGACGCCGCGGCCGCGGAGTTCGGCGCGGACACGATCCCGACGGTCAAATCCATGGAGCTGCCGGCGTACGACCCCCGTGCTGCCGCCGGCATGGCGCTGGCGTACGCGACGAGCGACCGGGGCGCCTGCCACCGTCGCGCGCGACCGATCGAGCGCGAGGTGTTCGACGCCTGGGACCGCGACGAACGGGTGACGGCCGTCGTCGCCGCCCAGGACACGCGCTCGGTCCTCTGGAGCCTCGTCGCCGACGACTTCGCCGGCGAGACGATGTGGCAGGACTGCGGCGCGACGTTCATGGCAGCCCTGGCGGAGTCGACTGGCATCGACTACCCCACGGAGCCGGCCGCGCTCCGACGAACTGGCGAGCGCATCTGGACGCTCGTCCGGCTGTTCAACGCCCGCGAGGGGGCCGACCGCGGGGACGACGCGCTTCCCGAGGCGCTCCGCGAGCCCATCGCCGATGGCCCGGCCGAAGGCGAGCGGATCGACCCCGACGCCTTCGAGAATCTGCTCGACGCCTACTACCACACTCGCGGCTGGAGCGACGACGGGCTTCCGACCGCGGCGACGCTCGACCGGCTCGACCTGACGGCGCTTCGCGACGACGCGACGCCCGTCGGCGACGAGCAAGCCGCCAGCAACGACACCGCTATCCAACCGTCCGAGCGGACTTACGACCATGACTGACACCAACCGGATCGACCTCGACGACCTCGACGTAAGCGACGACGCGGACGACGAGCCCGACGCCAGCCGCGGCGACTGGTTCTGGCAGGGCGAGGGTGATCCGGACGCGGAACCGGACGAACCAGACTACGACCCCGCAGAATCCGGCGTCTCGCGGCAACTGGAGGCGGACGCCGAGCCGGTCGATAGCCCCGGGACGACCGACATCGACACCGGGGAAGATGCCGACAGCGACGCTGTTGCCGACGCTGACGCCGACGGCGACGCCGTTGCCGACGCTGACGCCGACGGCGACGCTGATACCGACGCAGCCGTTTCCGCTGAGGGCGATGCCGATGCCGACGGAGCGGCCGAGTCGCACGCGGCGGTCGACGACGACCGCGGCGCCATCCCGCGGGTCCCGCGCGAGAACGACGACAGCCCGGTTGGCGTGCCATCGGACGCGGGCGGCGCCGGGAGCGGCGCTGGCCCCTCGGATGCCGCACGCCGGCAGTCGGGCGGCGAGTCGACGACCGGGGGGTCGAGCGGCGATTCCGACGCCGCACCCGGAACCCCGGAGGGACGCAACGCGGAGGTCGGGACGAACGAGGCCCGGAAGGCTGTCGAAGCCGGCGAGGCCGAGGCGAAGGGCCCGCACGGCGGTGGCGCCGACGACATGACGATGGCCATCGCCTACAACGCGATGACGCAGCTCTCGGACCCGCAGCTCACCGTCGCGAAGGCGCGCGAGTGGGCCGACTGGATCGGCATCGTCGGCGAGGTCGAAGCACCCGTCATCAACCAGTTCCAGCGCGAACACGCCGTGGACGCCGACTTCTTCAACGGCACGGGCACCGGCCCGGCAGAGCGCCTGGCGAACATCGGAGAGACGTCGATGTTCTACGCCGACCGGATGGTCCTCGTCGGGACGCCCGCGGACGAGTGGATCGCGGAGGAGGCGGGCTGGGAGTTCATCCCCTTCGAGACCGCCGCGGAGAAGGCAGACTGGGAGCGCGAGACGTAGCCGGTGGCAGGACGCGACGTCGCTACCTGGCGCGTGTTGGTGAACCGCCTCGGGGTCAAGCCCCGAGGCACTCGCCTTGCGTATCTGGAGAACAGGTCGCACTCTGGGACCGACCATCAGCGCCGCCGCATACGACCCGGTCAGCACCGTCTGGAGGGTGCGCTCGTACTCCGGAGCCACTACTCCCCGTCGGGCAGATGGTCGCGTTACAGCGGACGCTGTCGTGTGAGGTGTCGAACCACCCGCTACAGCATGGTGGTGGCGAGTGCGAGGACGAAGACCACGATGGCCGCCCCGGACAGCCCGAGTCGTGTGGTGGTGCCTTCCTCCTCCTCACTGGCCGTCGAGTAAACGACGGCGACGCCCGCGATCGCAACCAGCACTACGGCGACGAGGTAGACCGTGTTCAGTAGTTCTGTTGCCATGCTCATACTTCACCCCGCATTGACTTAAAAACCTGGGGGGACCCGCCACCGTCGACTCACGACCACTGGGGTATCATCCAAGATACCATTGACGTCGGGGTGTGTAACCGGCGGCGAAAAACAGGATGTGCCGGGGGTGAGGGGGTGCCAGCTGTGGTCAGTCGTCGGCCAGGTCTTCGTCGCCACCGTCGGCAGCCACCTGGGCGTCCTCTTCGAGCTGGCGCTCCCAGCGGACGCGCATCACGTTACCGTACATCGACAACACTAGCCCGACGAACAACACCAGGATGCCGATGTTGATACCGAAGGTCAACAGGAGGTTGCTCGGGCCGCCCCCGATGGCGAGTTCGCGGGGAACGGGATAGCCCTCATCGAAGAGGCTCCCGATGAGCACCGACACGATGCCGATCACGACCAGCGCCCCCATGACGGTCGAAGCAGTGTTGTACGACGGCGACAGCGACAGCCGCTCGATACCGGTCCCCTCGTGTTCCTCATCGGAGTGTTGCTCCGGCACCATGCTTCGAGGAATGAACGCCTTCGTCTCCACCGGATAGAAGGCGGGGTGGAATCCGTGCTCGAAGATGTGGAACATCACCCCCATCATCATGATCACACCCAGCAGCCCGTGGAAGACGACGAAGCCCATCGCCGCGGCCTTCGTCTGGAAGAAACCCATCAGGCCGGTCTTGCTCCAGATCAGCAGCCCCGAAATCGACAGGAGCAGGAGCTCGATGGCGAAAATCCACACGACGCCTTTCCCGACGTACGAGAGCAGCGGCACCTCGTCGGCCTCGTACCCCGCGAACTGGCGAGCGTTCGGGTGGCGCTCGTCGGCACGCCCGAGCATGAACTGGACGTCCTGCACGAACGCCTCGATGTCGTCCGGCGCCGGCATGACCTCGCCGAAGTTCGACCGACCGGTCGGCGTGATGACCATCAGTGTGATCCAGAACACGATGAGCGCGATGAGGCCGAATCCGGCGGCGCGGTGGACTGCCGCGACGCCCGTGCTCCCGCCCATCAGTTCGACGAGCCACCACAGCTCGTCGTTGAACATGATGGAGTAGCCCGAGAAGAACAGGAAGAACACGTCGAGGGCCAGCAGTGCGTGGAACAGCGTCGTCACGCGGGTGAACTTCCCGTGGTCGAGATTCGTCATTCGCGATCACCTCCCTGGTCGGAGCCACCGTCAGCAACCGCGGTTTCTTCAGCCTGCCCGGGCGGGCGCATCCGGCTGGCGAGCCGGCGGAACGACGCCCAGTGGAGGAACACCATCAGGAGGATGAACAGTCCCATGATCACGTCGGCCGCGTGGGTGATCGCGACCAGGAAGTCCAGCCACGTGATAGTGTTCCCGGCGAGCCAGTCAGTACCGATCCCGCCGCCCTCGACGGTCGGGCCGACGCGGAAGAGCTTCTCGTAGAACACGGCGAAGCCCGAGGCCCACCACACGAGCAGGTACGCTACCACGAGACCGACGAGGGCGCTGACGTACACGCTGACGCTTTCGTAGCCCTGGATTTCGGGTGTTTCGGAGCTCATGCGAATTCCTCCGCGTCGGAGCCGAAGATGACTTCCATAGCAGCGTCGTTGAAGAAGACGCCACTATCGCGCTTTTCGAGTTCGTCGGCGATGTCGCCCGTGGTGCCGACGAGGATTGCATCGGTGGAACATTCCTCCGCGCAGGCCGGGCCTTTTCCGACGGCCTGTCGTTCCTCACACATCGTACACTTGTCCATCGTGCCGCCGGTGCCGAACAGCTTCGCGCCCCCTTCGTCGGAGCTGGGGAACTGCGGCGCGCCGAACGGACAGGCCGACAGGCAGTACTGGCACCCGATACAGAGGTTGTCGCGGACGTCGACGAAGCCGTCTTCCTTCTTGATGAGCGAGTCCGTCGGACAGACCGACACGCACGGTGCGTTTTCGCAGTGATAACACTGCATCGGGACGGAGGTCTCCCCCGGCGATTTCCCCTGATTGAGAGCTTTTGCGCTTTGAGCGTTCAGGCCTTCGGCGGCCTCCTGCCCCTCGAGCATCGTCGAGATGCTGATGCGCTGTTCGTCTCTGGGGACGTCCCAGGTCCGCTTGCAGGCCACGACGCAACCGCCACAGTCGATACACGCTTCAACGTCGGGGAAGATCCGGGCATCTTCGCCGACGGCCATCACGCCTTGGCCCATCACTTCCTTTCCTGTTTTAGCCATTTGTTTGTCACCTCCTATTGCACTGTGTCGCTGTCACGGACGTCGAAGTCCTTCTGCTGGCCGAAGCCGTTGCGGTCCTGCGGGAAGTCGATGTCGACGTCCATGTTGAGTTCCTCCAGCAGCGACGGCGTCGCTTTCTGGACTTTGACCATCGCGGCCTTCGTCTCCTGCATCTGCGTCTCGACGTCGTAGCCACGCGATGTGATGCTGTTCGCCGAGTCCCCGATGGCGAAGGGGACGTGACCGTCCGGGTACTTGTCCTCGAGGCTCTTGCCCTGGAAGACTCCCCCCCAGTGGAACGGGAGGAACGTCTCCTGCTTGTTCGGCCGGTTGGTCACCCGCGCTTTCACGAGCACGGAGCCGCGGTCGGTGGTCGAAACCACCACGAGGTCACCCCCATCGACGCCGAGTGACTCCGCCATATCGGGATGGATCTCGGCGTACATGTGGGGCTGGAGGTCGGCCAGGAAGACGTTCGACCGCGACTCGGCGCCACCGCCCTGGTGTTCGACCTGTCTCCCGGTCGTCATGATGGTGTTCATGCCTTGCTGTGTGGCGGCAGCGGTCGCTTTCTCCTGCTCCTCCGCGTTGTTCTGGTCGAGGCGGTAGAAGTTGCGCTGCTGGCCGTTCGCGGGCCACGTCTCGACCAGGTCGGGGCGCGGGCTCTCGAGGGGTTCGCGGTGCATCGGCACCTTGTCGATGAAGTTCCACGCGACCGCGCGTGCCCGCCCACGCCCGGTTGGCGCGTCGGGCTGTTTGTGGTCGTACTGCTTCCAGAAGTCGAGGTCGAAGTTCGCCCCTTTCTGCTCGTTCATCGCCTTCGCCGCGGTGTACACCGACTTGTCGGGATCGAGCGCGTGCTCGTAGGGGAGCGGGAGCTCGTCGGAGTTCTCGAGGTTGTCCGGGAGCGTCGTCTTCCAGCCAGGGTATTCCGGGATCCCATGGATCGTCTGCCCGTCGGCCCAGTCGGGCTGATAGGGGTCACGAACCAGGTTCAGTCCCGCTTCACCCTGCTGGTCGACCGTCTCCTGCAGGGGGTACGGGGCATCGGTGACCATTCCCTCCCACTCGTCGGGTGTCGGGGCTTTCACGCCCCACCGCGTGCGGAAGTCGTGACCACCATTGTTCGGGTTGAGGTCGTCACGCCAGGCGATCGGCGTTCCCGGATGTCCCTCACCCCAACAGGGCCACGGGAGCATCCAGTAGTCGCCGGAGACCGGCGTGCCGGACACGTTGGCTTTCAGGTCCTCCGTCGAGAACGCGTAGTCGTACTCCGCGTGCTGCTGGAGTCGCTCGGGGTCCTGCCGGTAGCCGATCGTCATCGTCCCGAGGTTGATCTCGCGCAGCACCTCTTCGTACGTGCTCTTGCCGTTGAACAGCGTGGAACCGGCTCCCCAGTCGAAGTGCTCGCCGAAGCCGAGCCGCCCGGCCAGCTCCTGCATGATCTGCAGGTCCGGTTTCGTGTTGTGCGACGGCGGGCGGACGGGCTCGGACCACTGCACCGAGCGGCCGGAGCTGGTGACCGACCGGTGATGCTCGTACTGACTCGCACAGGGTAACAGGAGGATCGGTGGGGCGTCCTCGAAGTCGGGCAGGACGCTCACCACCGACGGGAACAGGTCCACCACGACCATCAGGTCGAGGTTCTCGATCCCGTCTTTCATCTTCCGCATCTCGCTGATGGAGTTCGCCGAGTGCCCCCAGAAGAAGGCGATCTTCACACCGTCGGACTGGTAGATCGGCGTCTCATGCAGCCGTTCGGACTGCGGGAGCGCGGCCTCGAACCACCGCGCGACCGTCAGCCCGTTCTGGAACATCATCGAGTGCTCCGCCGGGTCCGAGGTGTCGATCTCGCTCGGGTCGTCGACGGTGGGACTCTGCCGAACGTACAGGTCCTTCGGCATCGTTTCGAACTTCCCGTAGAGGTCGCTGAACGACGTCGAACCGCTGGTGTAGGGACTCTGGTCCCAGACGTCGGCCCACCACGACCAGCCACCCGGCGAGAGCGGATAGTACCCCGGGAGGATGTGGCTGGCCACCGCGAGGTCGGTCGCCCCCTGCACGTTCGAGTGGCCTCGCATCACCTGCAGGCCGCCACCGCTTCGGGCCGCGCTGCCCGAGGCCAGACTCGTGAGCGCGTACGACCGGATGTTCTGCGTCCCGTTGTTGTGCTGGGTTCCGCCCATCGCCCATTCGATCTGGACGTGGGGTTTGTTTTCGATGATGAGGTCGCCGAGCTTCTTGATGTCCTCCTTGTCGATCCAGGTTATGTCGGCGACGGTGTCGAGGTCGTACGGCGGGCGGTCGATGTCCGACTCCGCGTTCTGGCCCGGATTGTCGAGTTCGGCTTCCACGTCGGGCCACCCCATGACGCGTTCGTCGAGCATGTTCTGCCCCGTGTCGTCGCTGCCACCCATGGCAAGCTCACCCTGGTCGCGCAGGTACCGCATGACCCCCATCATCAGCGCCACGTCCGTACCTGGCCGGATACGGAAGAAGTGGTCGGCGTGGGCCGAGGTCTTGGTGAAGCGGGCGTCGACCGAGACGACGGTCCCGCCGCGGGCCTGGCCCTCAAGGATGTGCTGCATCGCGATCGGGTGGGCCTCGGCCGGGTTCTGGCCGATGATGATGTTCAGGTCGAAGTTGCGGTAGTCGTTGACGGTGTTCGTCATCACGCCATAGCCCCACGTGTTGGCCAGGCCGGCGACCGTCGTGGAGTGGCAGATGCGTGCCTGGTGGTCGATGTTGTTGGTGCCCATGAATCCCGCCAACTTGCGCATGGCGTAGGCCTCCTCGTTGGAGTGGTGGGCACTTCCAAGCAGCATCACGCTCTCGCGGCTGTGCTCATCCCAGACGCGCGTTATTTCGCTTTCCAGCATGTCGTACGCGCTGTCCCAGGAGAGCTTCCGCCAGCCGCTCTCGTCCTTTATCATCGGGTGTTTGACCCGCTTCGGGGAGTGCTCGCTTCCGTAGATGGCGGCTCCCTTCGAGCATAGCGACCCGTTGTTGATCGGGTTGTTGTACCATGGCTCCTGACCGACGAAGGCGTTGCCTTTCCGTTCACCCCTGAAGCCACAGCCGACCGCACAGAAGTTACAGACGGTCTTGCTCAGTTCCCCCTCGGTATCCGTTCCGTCGACCTCGCCACCGCTCTCTTGGGCCAGCGCCTGACCGACACCGCCACCGCCTAGCGCGACAGCCCCGGCCAGTGCGCTCGCTTTCATAAACGAACGTCTGTCGAGGTCGAGCGAAACCGGTTCAGTATTGGTGCTCATCCTGCCCCAGTGGTGTTACTCGCATGGTTGATACCTGTTCCCATAGGACATGGTCTCCCTAATATTAATAAATTGCTGTGGGATTTAGGCAAGCCGAAAACATCCGAGCGCCTTCGGCCGATTCTAGTATTGGTTGGCTAACATCTTGCGGGGGATTTTTGTTTCGATGGCCGTATGACGAAAGGGATGAACGTCGGGGCTTTCGTCTGTTCGTGTGGCGGCTCGAGCGATATCGACCTCGAAACGGTTCGGGACGGGGTCCGAAACGTCGACGTAGTGGGGAGCTCGGAGCAACTGTGTCTGGAGGGCCGCGACGCGATGGCACACGTCGTCGACGAGCACGACCTCGAACAACTCATCGTGACGGCGGCCGAGCGGACCTGCAAGGACCGCATCCACGAGCTCGCCGACGGCCTCGGATTACACCCCGAGGCGACGGAGTTTATCGATCATCGCGAGCTGGCCGCCCGGGTCCACGACAGCAACGAGGCGACAGACAAGGTGGCCCGGCGGATTAACGCCACCCATGCTGGTCTCCGTGCGGAAGCGGTCTCCAAGACCGTCACCCGAGACGCCGGCGACCGGGTGCTCGTCGTCGGCGACCCGGACGCGGCGTCGACGCTCGCGGACGACGCCGACGTGACGCTCGTCGCCGACGGCCGGGACCTCTCCGGGGCGGAGGACCTCGAATCGGTAACCATCGAGCGGGGTCGCGTGCGTGAAGTGGACGGACAGTTCGGCGACTTCGAGGTCAACGTCGAGGCTCGGGTCACCGAGGACTGCATCAGCTGCATGGATTGCGTTCGTGAGGGACCGGACGGGATGGTGACCGCACGCCCAGTCGACATCGACCCCGAGGCGCCTCGCGGCGAGTGGGTGAACTGCTGTCCGACCGACGCCATCGACCTCGACGGGGTCGAACGCACGCTGTCGGCCGACCAGGTCGTCGCTCCGAGCATGACGCCGGAGACCGTCGGCGGCCGCGTCGGCTTTTACACGCGGTTCGACGCCGGCACCGCCGCCGCGGTCGAACACCTGCTCGGGGGCGTCGAGAAGCCACAGCACCTCGACCTCGAGATGGACGTCTGTGCTGCGGGTTCGTCGAGCCAGGAAGGATGTACCGCCTGCACGGACGCGTGTCCCCACGGCGCAGTCGCGCGGCCGGCGGTCGACGAGGTCGAGTTCGACCCCGTGGCGTGTCAGAACTGCGGGGCCTGTACGAGCTCGTGTCCCACCGGCGCCGTTACCCTCCGCGAGCCGTCGAACGAGCGCATCGCCCGCGAGGTGGAGGCACTCCTGGACGAGAAGAACGACGAGGGCTGGTGGCCGTTCTCGCGGGACCCGGGCGGCATCGAGACGCCCGTCATCGGGTTCGTCTGCTCGGAGCGGGCCGCGGACCGCCTCCGCGAGTACGGCCGTCGCGCTGGCCAGGGTGAGGACGTCGCCTACCCACCGGTCCTGCCGGTGCGGGTGAACTGCACGGACACCGTCGGCGAGGCCCACGTCATGCACGCGCTTGCGGCGGGAGCGGACGGGGTCGCCATCGTCGGTTGCGGGGCGGACTGCCTCCACTCGGGCCCGGACCCGAAGGCCGCCCTTGTCGAGCGGTTGAACCAGGCGACTCACGACCTCGGTCTCGGCGAGCGGGTAGCCTTCTTCGCACCCGGCACCGACCACGAGCCGTTCGTCGACGATCTTCAGTCGTTCGCCGACCGCCTGGCGGCCTCGCCCGTCCCGACTGGCGAGCATGTGGCGACCGGGGTCGTCGACGACGAACGGCCAAATCCGGAGTTCAACAGCCACGAGTGGACGCTCGAGTCCGTCCGGACGATCCTCCGTCACGTCGACGCCGAGCGCGACCTCGTTCGCGGGCTGAAGGACTTCGGCCGGCTGGAGGTGAGCGACGCCTGCAACCTCACGCCGACGTGTTCCAACCTCTGTCCCACCGACGCCATCCGTCGCACGTCCGAGGGGAACCTCCAGTTCAACCACGAGCGATGTGTGAACTGTGGGCTCTGCGAGGAGGGCTGTCCCGAGACGGCGATCACCATGCAGGACGGGCTCGACCTGTCGTTGCTTCCGGAGCGACGCGACGGCGACGAGCCGGAGTGGCAGACCGTCCACGAGGGCGAGATGCTGGAGTGCGTGCGCTGTGGCAAGCCGTTCACGAGCGTCGGGTCCGCCGAAAAAATCCAGGAGGAGGTGGGCGACATGGTCGAAGGTATCGCGCCGGGAAGCGACCACGACATCTTCGAGTACTGTGCCGACTGCCGGTCCCGACTGCTGTTCGAGGAAGGTGAGATGCGATGAACGACGAAGCAATCTACGAGGCACGGCTCGAACTCGTGGACTTCCTGGTCGAGGTGTTCTGGGACGTCCCGAGCGAGTCGTTCCTCGAACGGCTGTTGAGCGAGGAGATACAGACTCCCGACGAACCGGTGAACGACTACATCGACGAGGGGTTCGGGATGGTCGACGAGTGGCGCGAGGCCAACCGCGACCGCCCTATCGAGGCAGTCCACGAGGAGGTCGAACGGACGTACACCGAACTGTTCGTCGGCCCCCGACCCACCGTGTTGCCCCACGAGACGTACTACCGCGACGACACGGAGTTCATCGGGGAGGGACTCGCGGAGGTGGAGGCGAGCTACTCGGCCGCGGGATGGACCCCACCGGAGGAGTATCCGGAGGAGAACGACTTCATCGCGGTCGAACTGGCGTTCCTGCGGAACCTCATCAATCGCCAGCGCCAGGGGCAGGAGGAGACGTTCGGCTTCGAGCGTGTGTTCCTCGACGAACACCTGCTGACGTGGGTCGACCCGTTCCTCGAAGAGATGCGTGAGGAGGCCGACCCCGGGCTGTTCCTCGCTGCGGCGCTCGTCTTCAGGGGGCTCGCCGACTTCGAGGACGAACTCGTCGCGCAGATGGTTCCCGGTTGACGAGCCCGGTCAGAGACGGTCCTCGGCTGAAAAACCCAGGCGAGTCGTCCCCCGGCTGAAAACCCAGGCGAGTCGTCCCCCCGCTGAAAAACCCGGGTGGAGACGGCCGCCCGGCAGACGGGCCTATCCGGAGTCGACCCGGACGGCCGCAGCCACGCCGGTGACGACCACCGTGCCGCTCAGCACGACTGCTACCGGTGTCGCGAACGCGACTGCTTTCTCCATCACGAAGTAGTACTCCCAGGTGCCCAGCAGCTCCGCCACCACGCTGACGATGCCCACGACCACCAGGACCGCACAGAGGATGCCGAAGGACCCGACTGCAACTTCCGCCAGCCGATTCCTGGAATCGTCACGCATCGTCGATCAACCGCCGGCTTACGACGAGCAGGAGGAACAGTGGAACGAGTACGGCCAGCAGGCGGCTGGTGAAGAGCCCGAGGTAGCTGATCGTGGACTCGAAGTGGATGGACCAGTGCCACGTCCCTTTCAGTTCGGCAATGATGCCGACGGTGCCGACGGCCAGCAGCGACAGTCCGAGCAGCCCGGTCAGTGTGTACACCGTTATTCGAAGGTAGGCCACGGCTGTCGCCGCGTCGAGCCAGCGGTCGGAGTCGGTCTCTACTGCCATTAGTTGTCTTCCGTCGTCAGGGTCCCCCAGTACCGTCGGTAGATGTCGTACGTGATTACGCCGAACACCACGCCGCCGAGCACGAGTATTGCGGCCGCTACGTCCGTCGGCATTGGGTGATGTGGATGCGAATTGGACGTTGCGGGAAGTGACTCACTTTGATCTAGCTACGGAAGCAACAACAAAACGTTTGTCCCATCCGGACTTTTTGTTTCGAATTGCCAAGCGAGAGGCCGTCACGAACAGGGGACACGGGGTGGGCAATCGAGACCGACCACTCCGGTCGGTGGCGGCCGGCGCTCATCCGCCCTCGCCCGCCTCATCCCGGTCCGCGTCGTCCACAGTCGCGTCATCCCGATCTACCTCAACTTCTGGCGCCTCGTCGACGAACGTCACCCCGGTGCACGAGGGGCACTCGACCGCATCGGCGGTTTCTGGTGTAAGCTCCTCGACCACGCCGAAGGCGACCAGCCGCTCCGTCGGGGCCGCGATCTGGCGGCCGCAGAGCGGACATTCGACGGCCCCCTCCCGCAACCGCGCTCGGGGAATGACGTTTCGGGAACGGGTCATTCGTGGAAATCGTCCGCTCCTTGGCTCGCCAGCGACGTAGGTGTGACGCCGCTTCAGGCCGGAGTGATTCGTCCCGCAACCAGTTCGGCGACCCCCCTTTTCCACTGGACGACGGAAAAACGAATCTGTCGCCGTTCGACAGCCAGCAAGGCTTTTGCCGGTACACTCCTAGGTGTGTGATGGATTCGCATGATCTCGCGGCGCGACCTGTTCCGTCACCTCGCCGCGGTTTCCGGAGCGGTCGGTTTCGCCGGCTGCGCCCAGTTCTTCGCGGGCCGCGCGGAGTCGCCGACCGCGGACCTGCCGCCGAACCCGCGTGCGGCCGAGCTCCCGGTGCGCCAGCATGGCTGGGACGACACGCTCCGTCGGGACGCGGACGGCAACCCGCTGCCACCGCGGCACCACCGGGTGTACCTGCTCGACCTCGACGTCGAGCCGTCCGACGAGGCCGCTCGGACCGTCGAGCGGGCGATGCGCACCCTCGAATCGGCCTACGAATGGGGGCCATCCGGACTCCTGCACCTGCTCGCGTGGGGATCGGGATACTTCTCGCGCATCGACCGGCTCGAGTCCTCGCCCGTTCGTCACCCGCGCGTCCACTCGCGCACGGACGACCCCGACCTCCTCGAGTTCGACGCCGCACTGGTGCTCGCGAGCGACGTGCCCTCGCACCTGGCTGCCGTCGGTGCCGCCATGTTCGGCGAGCGCGACACCCTCGGGGACACCCCCGTCGAGGACCAACTCGAGGAGGTGTTCACGGTCGCCTCACAGCGGACGGGGTTCGTCGGCGAGGGGCTCCCCGCGGCCCACGCCGACGCCGAGGGCGTCCCCGAGGGAATGGTCCCCGAAGACGCGCCGCTGTTCACCGGCTTCTTCTCCGGTCGCACAAAGACGCAGGCCACCGAGGACGCAGTGACGATCCCCGACGGGCAGTACGCGGACGGCACGACCATGCACCTCTCGCGGCTACGCGAATCGCTACAGGGGTGGTGGGAGATGGACGAGGCCGGCCGAGTCGCACGGATGTTCTCGCCGGAAACGTCGCCCGAGGAGGTCGAAACCTTCACCCAGGAGGTACCGGTTCCGGACTCGGTACCCGAGCACGCCAGCGAGCACGGCGTCGTCGGTCACTTCGAGAAGGTGGCCCGCGCTCGCGAGGACGGCAGGCCCCTCATCCTCCGGCGCGATTTCAACACCGTCGACGGCGGTCAGGCCGGCCTCAACTTCCTCGCGCTCCAGCGCGACCTCGACGACTTCGAGCGGACCCGGCGGGCTATGAACGGCTGGTATCTCCGGGATGACCACTCCGACATCACTGACCGGAAGAACAACGGACTGTTGAACTTCATCACCGTGGTCTCCCGGGCGAACTTCTACGTGCCGCCGCGGCCCGAGCGGGCGTTCCCTCGGTAGGTCGGTCCACCGGACGGTCGCGGTCCCAGCCGTTGGCGTCGCTGGCGAGGCGTACTGTTACGAGAAAGCTGGTCCGAACCTGGCGGTGCGCGGCGGCCCTTGGCAGGGGGCCGTCCGAACGCCGTTAGTCCTTTTCGAGGTCAGCCGCGTCGATGTCGCCGTCGACCTCGCCGACGTTTACCTCGTGCGGCGCGATCCCGTGGTCCCAGACCGGGAAGCCGTTGTGGAAGTCCTCGGCGCCCTTCGGACGCCACTCCGTTTCCTTGTGTGTCATGCCTTACCATTGCGAAGGCTGGTCAATAAACCTTTCCGGTGGTCGGGGTGAGGACCTGCCCAGCGCCGGTCTTGCGAGTCGCCTTACTCCGGCGGCGCAGCGTCCGGCGGACGCTCCTCCCCTTCCACCTCTTCGAGAAAGGCGCTGGCGAACAGGTCCACGTGGAGTTTCAGGAGCTCGCTCTCGTCGAGGTCAGTCCCCTCGGTCTGGCTGTCGAGAAACGCAGCGAGTTCGTCCGTCGGTTCGTGGATGACCGTCCGGCCGTCGACCTCGAAGTCGACCTCGTAGGCGTCCGACACGAGGTGTTCGATCTCCAGGAGCGACTGTTCGACCTTGGTTTCCAGCGCGTCCTCGGTGTCAGTCATTCGCTGCTCCGACCAGTCTTCTGCGGCCGCGAGGAACCGGTCGTTCACGGTAAATTCGAGGCTCAAAACGACACCCCCTCGTCGGCTTCGAACGCAGCGTTCCAGGTCCTGGTCTCCTCACAGCCCGGGCAGTGCTCGCGGAGCTGTGACCGCTCGAATCGTTGGAGGTTGGCCAGTCGGCCGCACTCCTCACATTCGAAGTAGGGCATCTATTCCGGGGGCCACGGGGTTGGATTGGGTTCGGTTTCGGACAGTTCCCCGTAGAGGACCACCAGAAGCCCGAGCAGGATCGCCATCACGGCCAGCCCGACGATGCCGCTCATGGCTGACTGTCCGACGAAATCCTGTACGGCCCAGTTAGCCCAAGCAAACGAGCTGGCCACCTCGGCGACGACGACAAGCGTCCACACCACGGCCAGCATGACGCCCAACGTGATCCATCGCGCCTGTTTGAGCGCGGTTCGAACACTCATTGGTAAACCCTCACATGGGAATCGGTAGCGAAAGTAAAAAAGCTTCGCCATGTCGCAGTTGCTCGCCTGCCCGCCCGTCGCGACAACCCTCTCTGGAAGCTGCTCCCTCGGGCCCAGCTTACGTTGCCACTGCGGATTGCGAGCAACGGCGGTCCACGTGACCCCGGTCGACCACTCAGGAGATCAGGTCGATCGTTTCCTCGGAGAGGTCGATGGAGACGTCGTTGCGGGTCTGTTCCGACATCTGATCGATGTTCCGGGTCAGGACCTCGAGGATGTCGTCGGGCTCGGGGTAGACCAGCATGTTCTCGTTTTCGTCCTCCATCACCAGCTGCGTGTCCGACAGCTGGATCTGGTTGTCCTCGATGGAGGCGACGATGGCCGGCAGGGCCTCGGCGCCGCCGGTGTCACCCTCCTCGACGTAGGTGATGTACAGCGAGTCGATGCCGATGAGGTCCTTGTACTCACGAATGCGCTCGGCGCATTTCACCATGTCCCGGGTGACCGCCGTCTTCTGGCCGTTCCCGTGTGATCCGTCGTAACAGTGCTTGCACACCCGGAGTTCCATCCGCATATAGCGAACTCAGGCGATCCACGCTGAAATACCTTTAGACGGTGGGCCCTCCGACGGGTCGCCCACTTCTCGAGGACGTTGCCGGCCCAACACTTATCACCCAGGGCAACGAATTATTACATAGAAAACACTCGCGGAACAAAATCGGGGTCTTCTTTTTGCTATCTCCCGTACAGTCGGTACTGTCGCTCACACCGCCGGAAATCGCCGGTCCTGTGGAGCGCGCGCCAGCGGCTCCCGAGTTCCAGGCACCCAACTCGCCGCGCGGTTGCCGACCCGGTCGTGGGCACAGCGGAGGCACTCAGCTATGACACCTGCCCCATCATCCGAGACCGACCCCTCGTCAGTCCCAGAATCGATTCGCGACCCCGAGTCGCTACGGGCGACCGAAGGCGTCCCCGTCGAAGCCGACGCCGACGTCGTCGACGCGGACGCCCTCGAGCAGATCGCTGACCTCCCGGACCTGGCCGCGGTCGGCCTCACGAACGACCGCGGCGAGGTCCTGTTGCGGAAGTTCACGCCAGACAGTAGCTGGAAGCTCCCCTGTCAGGCGGTCGAACCGGACGAGGACTTCGTCGCGGCCGCCGAGACCACCCTCGCCGAGCAGGTCGGTCCGGACGCGGCGCTGGCGACGGTAACTTGCTGCTGGTCGCTCGAAGCGCACACGGCGGACGGCGAGCGGTCGACGACCCGGCACTTCGTCGTCTTTCGCGCGACGCCGACGGCCGACGATCCAGCGATGTCCGCGACTTCGCCAGGCGGCGAGGCCGTCGCCGACGCCGGCTGGTTCGAACAGCCGCCCGCCGACGCGACGCAACTGCCCGGTACGGAGCGGTTCTTCGAGTAGGCCGTAGTCACTCGGTTTCGGCTGGCCTCGTCACTCGGTTTCGGCTGGCCTCGTCACTCGGTCAGCAGTGCCGCCACGTCGTGGAGGCTGTCGACGTCGTACGTGGGCGTGAGCGAGAGGGTCGTGTCGGCGCTGTGGGGCCGACGGACGAATGCCGAGTCGAGGCCCGCGCGGTCGGCGGCGACCACGTCGCCGTCGCTGTCGCCAACGTAGAGCGCGGATTCCGCGTCGAGGTCAGCGAGCGCTCGGTCGAGGTAGTGCGTGTTCGGCTTCTTGCGGTCGAGGCTCTCGACCGTTTTCTCCCGACCGTAGTAGGTGTCGAACGCCCCGTGGAGGTCGAACTGCTCCAGCACGAACTCGATCGTGCTGTGGTGATTGTTGCTCACGACACCGCAGGGGTAGTCGAGCCCCTCGACGGCGACGACGTCGTCGTAGCGGTCCCGAGCACCGGCCTCGAACTGGTCGAACTGGGAGCGTTCGTCGTGGTGCTCGCGGGCCGTCCAGAACGCCTCGACGTCGAGGTCGTACGCGGCACAAATTTCCCGGACTTGCTCGACGCTGGGCCCGCTGACGACGTCAGTGAGGTGCTCCCGGTCGACGTCCGAGACGCCAACCGCCCGGAAGGCCTCTCGCGCCGCGCTGACTTTCGTCTCGTGTGCTGGTGGCTGCACGAGGACCCCATCACTGTCGAACAGCACCGCGTCGTACTCGGTCACAGGACCCCGTGTTTCGGGGCGGAGTTAGTCATTCCGGTGGTATGGGACCGGTTCGCTCGGAGCCACCGAAACTCAGCGCGGCCGCTGGGAGAGCAGAATATAGAGAGGATTCGGTGACGCTTACTCGACGAGAACGGCGTTGACCTGGCCCGTCTGGCCGGGTCGGGAGGTGACGCGGGCGCGTCCCTCGTCCGTCTCGATGACGGCGCCCTTCGTGATGATGTTTCGGCGAACGTAGTTGACGTTCGCGGGGTTCTCGACGACGTCCTCGATATCGACCTCGACGGTCTCGCCCTCGTCGGTCGCGACCTGCGCGACGTTCGTCGACAGCGCGTTGACCTTCTGGCCCGTGCCGCGCGAGTCGATGACCTTGAACCGCGGTTCACCGAGGGTCGTCGGCGTCGCCACGCGACCGAGCTGGTGGCGCTTCTTGTCGCTCGAGTGCTTCAGTCGGCCGCCCGTACGCTTCCGATCGGAGCGTCCCTGGTCTTTCATACCCACGCAAACGCCCAGCGAACACTTGAACCGTTCGACTTGGGGCCATCCGCGCCGCGCGGGCGACTCCGACGGTTCGCGGGGTCATATCCGCGCTCCCGCCAGCGGGCGCCCGGTTCGATACGTTTACCGGCGCGGGCGGTCCGAATACGGACGATGAGTCTGGAGGTGACCGTCGCAGTTCCGTTCCGCCAGCAGGGGAAGCGCCGACTCGGCGAGGGGGAGTTCGTCGTTGCCCTGTCGCTGGACCGTGACTGGTTCTCCCCGGACCAGGCCAAGCGGCTCGTCGACGTCGCCAAGGGCCGCGGCCTGGTGTCCGAGGCGGACGGCGACCTCGTGCCGGAGTTCGACCCCGACGACGTCGACGTCCCCGAGGAGTTCACGCCCGACGAGTCGATCCTCCGCGAGCAGTCCACCTTCGAGCAGGCCCTCGACGCGCTCGTCGCCGCGGGCGTCGACAAGCAGGAGGCGGTCGCCTCGATCAACGAGCGCCAGCGCGGGCTGGAGGTCACCATCGAGGCCGCCGCCGTGCTGTACGCGAAGGAACACGGCGTCGACGTCGACGGCCTCGCGGCCGAGGCCCGCGCGGACCTCCTCGCGGCCGACGACTAACCGACAGTGACTCACCCATGACACAGGACGAACTCACCGACGGCGTCCGGATCGCACAGCTCCTCTCCTCGGAGATCACCGGCGGGAAGGGTCGCCTGCGCGCGCTCGACGTGACCGACGCCGACCCCGACGTGGAGCCGACGACCGACGGGGCGCTCGCATACACGGTCCGCGCGGCCGACGTCGAGGTCGAGAGTACCCGCGACGACGACGCCATCGCCGAGGTGTACGTCCAGCCGGACCGCGCGCGCGTCGAGTTCGTCGTCGCCCCTGAACTCGCCGCCGACGTCGCGCAGGTCGAGGACCTCCGCGTCCGTCCGAAGGCAACCAGACCGCCGCGGACGCTGGTCTTCGTCGAGAACGGCGCGCAGGTGAAGTGGATCCTCCCCGTCTTCGAAGCCGTCCTCGACGAGTTGCGCCGACACGAGTAGCCCGCGTCGCAGCCGTGACGATGACGGGCGGAACGGACCCAACCGAGCCGTCCGCGACACCTCCCGAACGTGTTCGGAGGTCAGCCTATGCCGATTCTCGCCAAGATCCGACCATGTCCAGTCAGGAGTCAACGACGGCGGAGTCGCCGGCAACCGACGTCGAGACTGCGGAGTCGCCCGCGGAAGCGACGTCAGCAGCCGCCGAAACGACGACCGTCGAAGTGCGCGCGACGGGGCACGTCCGTGACGCGCTCGACGCCCACCAGTTCGACTACGAGTTCGAGGGATCCACGCTCGGCGACCTCCTCGACCAGTTCTTCGACGAGTACGGCTGCGAGGACCTCCTGCTCGCGGAGACGGAAGCCGAGGAGACCGGCCCGGGCTGGGCCGACTACCCGGGCGAGCCGCCGGGCCGCTGGGAGCGCAACCCCGAGGGCGAGCGGACGCGGGCCTTCGCCCGGGTGCTGATCAACGGCCGGTTCAACGAGCTGTACGACGGCTTCGCGACCGAACTCGACGACGGCGACCGCGTCGCGCTCGTGTATCCGTTCATCTTCTGTTGTTGACCTGGGGTGGTCGAGTTCGCCGACCTCGCTAACGACTTCGCCGTCGCTCTCGCTACTCCGTGCTCGGGTCGAACGTTCCCTCTCGAATCCCACGCCGAACCGGGTCATGCTCCGCGTCGGTCGGTGGCGGTGCGGTGACGAGCAGCGCCTCGAGCCGGTCGCCATCGACGGCCTTCACGCCGCGCTCGGTGCCCGCCTCGACGACGACGACGTCGCCGGGACCGACCCGCCGGTCCTCGTCGCCGTCGCGGACGAGGGCAGTCCCCTGCTGGACGTCGATGACGACGTCGCTGTCGGGCGCGTGGACCGGGATGAACTGGCCGGGCTCGAAGTAGCCGAGGACGACTTTCGTACGGTCGCTCCGGAAGACCTCCCTGGTGCTGAACTTCCCTTCGCTGTACCCTCGTTCGGCGTCGAAATCAGTGACAACCATCGGTGTCCGTGAGTTCCGCCCGCGACCACCTACGAGACAGGCCGAACATGTTGGGCCAGCTCGCCACCCGCGCCCGTTTGCCGGCCGACCGACCCCTTTTTGCCCGCCGGCCACTCCCTCCAAGGCGTGACGCTGGACCCGATTCACGTGGACAACATCGCCCGGCTGGCCTCCTCCATCGCGGGCACCGTCGACACGACGGACCACGACTCGCTGGCGACGCAGGCCTGGGAGGACTGGCTCCCGGAGCTGTACCACGACGGCCGGGTCGTGATCGAACCGGTCGGCGACCACGAGCGGCGCCGGGTCGCGATCGACGAGATCGCGCTGACGGACCGCCCGTTCGCGACGACCCACGGACTCGACTCCGGGACGATCAACCCGACGACGTTCAAGAACGGCCTCGTCGTCGACGTCGCGCACGCGGCGATGGCCTCGGACCCGAGCGACCTGGACCTCCACCGCTCGCGCTCCATCGTGGCGACCGTCCACAACGCGGACACGACGATCGATCACGACACGGACTGGCTTCGCCGGGACGAGGGGTACACCCAGCAGCGCGTGCTCCACGCGCCGACAGTGAACCGCTACGCCGAGGGGGTCGTCCACGCCCTCGCGCTCTACCTCGCGGAGAGCAAGCACGCGCTCGACCACGCCAACACGGTCGCGGACCTGCTCGTCCTCGACGGGCCGATCTACCCCAAGGAGCTGTTCACCTGGGAGGATCGGGACCCGGAGCTCAGCGACCTCGCGCGAGAGGCGAAACCCCGCGCCGTCATCGAGAACTACGTCCGCCTCGTCGAGCGGTTCGTCGCGGACGACGTGCCCCTCGTCGGCTTCGTGAAGAACCCCGCGAGCCGGGAGATCGTTCGCACGCTGAACAGCAAGGGCATCGAGGCGCCCTGGCCGGACGACGCCGCGCTGTTCACCCGTCTCCTGGAGCGCCGCGAGGACGGCGAGCTCCTGACGGACGAGCTCACCTTCACCACCTGGTTCCACAGTCGCGGCGGCGCTGACCGCCACATGGCCGCCGCGGGCGACGCGCTCGGCGTGGACCGGAAGCTCGACCCCGAGTTGTACGAGACGACGTTCTTCGTGCTGTACGACCCGCGCACGGACGTGCTGTACAAGGTCGAGGCGCCATACGCGTTCACGCGCGACCCTGACCTGCGCCGTGACCTGGCGATGCAGGTCGTCGCCGACGTCGCCGCCAGCCGCGGGCCGCCGGAGGCCGTCGCGAAGGCGGACGAGCTCGCGCGGATCAGCAGCGGCGAGAAGGCGTCGCTCCGGCGGAAGTTCGAGGAGCAGTTCGACTCCGAGCAGCTCCGCACCTACGACGACGTGCGCTGGGACGAGACCTCGCTGTAAGCAGCTACTGCCGGCCGACCGTCCCCATTCTCAGATGTAGCCCGTGAAGTAGAGGTACTGCACGGTGAACAGGGTCCCGTTGTAGAGCCCGTGGGTCAGCGCCGGCACGACGACGTTGCCGGTGCGCTCGTAGGCGTAGCCGAGGACGAGGCCGAGCACCGCCGCGATGGACGCGTAGACGAACGCCTGTCCGGTCGTGCCGACGACGGCGGCGACGTGGACGACGCCGAAGACGAGGCTCGTGACCGCGATGGCGGGCCAGGCCCTCATCGCCCGGCGGAGCAGCCCCTGCACGACGCCACGGAACAGCAGCTCCTCGGCCGGCCCAACGATCAGGACGCTGACGACTGCCATCTGCAGGAAGTAGGTCGGGTCGTCGCGTCCGGGCAACAGCGCCGCGTTCTGCCCGGCGGAGAGCCCGAACTGCGCCAGCAGCCGCGTGATGGCGACCTGGAGGACCAGCAGCGTTATCGTGCCGACGACGACGGTCGCGGCCTCCCGCCAGTCGAGCCGGTCGACCTCGATCAGGTCCCAGTCGTTCGTTATCGCGAGGAAGACGACGATGGCCAGTCCGAACCCGACGAACTGGAACACGGTGCTGACGATCACCGATTCCGGGCTGTCGGCCGCGACGAGGCCGGCGCCCACGAACGCGCGGGTGGCGGGTCGCGTGATGGCGATTGCCGCGAGGAACGCGCCGAGGACCACGAGAAGCCCCTGTCCGAGTCGCATCGCACTTTCGGTCACGTCCGCGGCAGCCAGCCCGTCACTCATTGGACTCCGATACGGGAAGGCGGGGTATAGGCGCACCGGAACCGAGACTGATCTTAGTGGGTTGTTCGTGATCGTGTTTCGTAATTCGGTGGGTTCTGCTGGCGAGGTCGGGAGGACGAACTGAGCTGGTGGTACGTCTTCGGCTGCTATCGCTCGTAAACTGGAGTGGCAGGTGCAGACGCTGCTATACATATCCGCAGTAGCAAGAAATCCCTCGGCCGCTCGCTATGCGTGAGTTCGGACAGATGATACGGAATTGCTCTCGACAGCACCGCAAACGTCCAGAAAGCCCTCGGCCGCTCACGGTCGCTCCGCGACATATCCACGCCTCTTCGCACCGCCCGGCGTGGATAGGGGTCGCCGGAGCGACTCCCCTCCGGCGTGACCACTGGAAGACGGTCCGGGCGTTCCGTTGCGTCTCTCCACAACGCCCGACGGACGGGTCCGGGCTGCGACTTCCATGGTCTCGTTCGCTCCGCTCACGAGAGCGGCCGTCGCCCTTTCAGTCCGCCAGGACCGCGACAGCAACCGCGACAGCGACAGCACCGCAACCGCAACTGCACCGCCCGCCGGCCGTCCGGCATACGTCGCTGGCCCGGTGGCCGCCGCGAGCGACGTGCGGCCACCACCCCCGGGAGGGACTGAAAGGGGCAGCCGCTGAGCGGGACGCCCTGCGACGCAAGCACCGCAATCCCGGCGAACGAGCGACCGAAGGGAGCGAGAGAGCCGGGTGAGGAGCGCAGCGAGCAGCGCGACCGCCTCAGCGGCTGGGGCTTTCTGGGCATGCTGAGTGGTGTTGCCAGCGACGATAACAGCCCTATTTCATAAGCACGACTGCTCAACGGCTGGGGCTTTCTTGGCAAACCAAGTGGTGTCGCTAACGACAACTACCGTTTCTATTTATAAACTGAATCCGGATCCGCTTCAGTCGCTCGCGCCGTCGACGATCAGTTCGCGCTTCTCCGCGACCGCCTCAGCTTCTTCGAAGTCGCCGCCGCCGAGGAGTCCGCGGGCGGCCTTTTTCCCCCACTCCACTGCAGGCTGGGTGAACGTCGAGAGGTCGGCGAGCTCGCCGTAGAGGACGCAGGCGGCCTCCATCCCGTAGAGCAGCTCGCCGAGCGCGCGCTCGTCGACGCGGTCGATCTCGATCCGAACGTTCGGTCGGCTGGCCTCGGCGAGACTCGCCTCCGTCGCTTCGAACTCGGCGTCGAGCAGCTCGCCGAGCGAGGCCCCGCCGAGGTACGAGAGCCCCTCCAGGTCCGTTTCGGGGATTCCGACGTCGGCTCGCTCCCGCGGGCGCACGAGCGTGACCAGCTTATCGCGGGGGCCAGCCCGGTAGAGCTGGAGCTGAGAGTGCTGGTCGGTCGCGCCGAGCGCGCGCACGGGGGTCTGTCCGGCCTCCTCCTTCCCGAGGCTCTCGGCCCAGAGCTGCGCGAACCACTCGGCGAACGTCTCCAGCGACTCCGCGTACGGCATCATCACGTTCGTTCGCGCGCCCTCCTGCGCGAGCGCGTAGGAGGTCGCGCCGTAGGCGTACGCCGGCGCCTCGAACAGCGACCCCGCGAGCGCGTCGCGCCCGTCGGCGCCGCCGGCCAGCACGGCCTCGATGTCGTGGCCCTGCAACGCCGCGACCGCGAGCCCGACGGTCGAGAGCACGGAAAAACGGCCGGGGACCCCCTCCGGTACGTCGAGCGCGGGCAGGTCGTGTCGCTCCGCGAGCCGCCTGAGGTTCCCGGACTCGCCGGTCGTGACGAACGTCCGTTCCGTCCAGTCGACGTTCGCGCGGTCCATCGCGTCGCGCACGACGAGGAAGTTCGAGAGCGTCTCCGCCGTCGTGCCCGACCGCGAGACGACGTTGACGACGGTGTCCGCGAGCGGGAGGTCGGCGAGCAGGCGCTCGACGTGGTCCGGGTCGACGTTGTCGAGGAAGTACGCGTCGACCGGGGAGGGGAGCGCGTTCGCGAGCGTCGCGGCCCCCAGCGCACTCCCGCCGATCCCGACCGTCACGACTGCTTCCGGCTGACCGAACGGCTCGACCGCGGCCCGGATCGCGGCCGGATCCGCCGTTTCGGGCAGGTTCAGCGACGCGTAGCCGAACTCGTCGTCGGCCATCCCCCGTTCGATGCGTTCGTGCGCGTCGGCAACTCGTTGATCGAGCGTTTCGAGTGACTCCTGGGTGACGCCCGGATTCGTTCCAAGCGCGTTCCCGATGTCGACGTCCATAACTGGAGGAGTGCGCGGTGGCGGCTTATTCGTTGTCGTGTCGGGATCCGGTTTTGGCGTGTGGGGGTTTGGTCGCATTTGCTTATAAACTGTACTTAAAGAAGTAGACGCTGCTGCGCTTAACAACAGCGCCAACTCCTCGAAAGCCCTCGGTCGTTTTTACTTATAAACGATATTTAAAAGCGCAGACGCTGCTGCGCTTGTCAGCACCGCAAACGTCCAGAAAGCCCTCGGCCGCTCTTTATAAGCAGGTTTGAACAGGTGATACGGGCTTGCTCTCGACAGCACCGCAAACGTCCAGAAAGCCCTCGGCCGCTCGCGGTCGCTGAGCAGGATATCTGCGCCTCTCCGCACCGCCCGGCGCAGATAGGGCCTGTCTCAGCGACTCCCCGCTGGCGCGACCGGCCGTCGCCCTTTCAGTCCGCCAGGACCGCAACCGCGACAGCAACAGCACCGCGACAGCACCGCAACCGCATAGCTACCGCAAGCCTCACCCCTCCCCAGCCTCGGTCGGCGCCGGAACCGCAACGCCTTGGCGCCGCCCTCCCTCGCACGCGTTGCTCGCGCGCGCCACCGCATCCGCGCCGCGACGGCCAACCAACCGCCCCAGGCGACACCCGGCCATCACTCCCGGGCGGGACTGAAAGGGGCAGCCGCTGAGCGGGACGCCCTGCGAAGTTAGCACCGCAACCCGGCGAGCGAACGCAGTGAGCGAGCCGGGTGAGGAGCGCAGCGAGCAGCGCGAGCGCTCAGCGGCTGGGGCTTTCTGGGCATGCTGAGTGGTGTCGCCAACGACGTCAGCCGATCCGATTTATAAGCGCGACCGCTCGGAAACCGAGGATACGAGCCCGCCAAGAGCGTCTGTGAGCTTGGCCTGACCACTTCGAATCATCTCAATACTGAACAAACGCGTTACCAGACCACACGAAACCTAAAGTCGTCTTGATCGGTACATATCGTATGATAGACGCGAGAGAGGAACCGGTCGACCGCACCCGGATCTTGAACGGCGTCGCCGTCCCCGGCACCGAATTCGCGCCGGAGCAGGACCACTACCCCGACCACGAGGGGGCGGTCGTCGAGGCGCTGCGCCGACACGTCCGGCGCGGCGACAGCGTCGTCGTGGTCGGCGGCGGCTGGGGAACGACCGCAGTCGTCGCCGCACGCATGACCCACTTCGAGGGCGACGTGACGGTGTTCGAGCCGAGTTCGAAGATGTTCGACCGCCTTCGCCGGACGGTCGAGGTCAACGGCGTCGGCGACATCGTTTCCCTCGACCACGCCGCGATCGGCCCGGTCACCGAGTCGAGCGAGCGGATCTTCGGGGAGGTCAGCGGCGACTCCCTTCCGCCGGGCGCCGTCCCCCGCTGCGACGTCCTTGACGTCGACTGCGAGGGCGCCGAACTCGACGTGCTACGGGCCCTCGACTTCACCCCCCGGTTGCTCACCGTCGAAGCGCATCCGCACCTCGGCTGTTCCGCCGACGAGGTCCAAGCGGAACTCGTCGACCTCGGCTACACCGTCACGGAACGCGAGCCGATCCGGGAGGACAGCGACATCGTGAACTTCGTCGCGTTACGGGAGTCGGGCTGACGGCGGGATGGCGCCGGAAGCGACGGTGGCCGGAAGCGACGGTGGCCGGAAGCGACGGTGGCCGGAAGCGACGGTGGCCGGAAGCGATGGTGGCCGGAAGCGACGGTGGCCGGAAGCGATGGTGGCCGGAAGTGATGGAGGTTGCCTCGATGAGAAGGGGAGCCTCGTGCCCTCTGCCGCGCCGCCGTCGCACCCGACTGTGTGCTACCGTCGCACTCGACTGTGTGCTATCACGACCCACGATCGAGAGGCGGAGCCACGATGGTCTCCGGTGATACGTCGGGAAACCTTCCCGTTTGTCCATTACTGTTCGGGTATATCCGGATTGATCACGAAAGTATTGCCAGTTGGCGGGGTGATGTTGAAATTGTCTAATTATGGCCCCTCGCCCTGGACAGTTCCGCGGCGGTTGGCAGAATTTCTGACCATAGTAAATTATTTACGAAAACCCTAAGAGTCCTGGGTCGGAGTTTCGGGTATGCACAGGTGGGTTCGACTGTGAGTCTACTCGAGCGTGACCCGGACGACATGATTCAGGTCCTCGACGAGGACGGGAGTGTCGTCGGCGACGTGCCCGACCTCGCGGACGAGGACCTCATCGAGATGTACCGGTACATGAAACTGGCCCGCCACTTCGACGAGCGGGCCGTCAGCCTCCAGCGCCAGGGCCGGATGGGCACCTACCCGCCGCTGTCGGGCCAGGAGGGCGCCCAGATCGGCAGCGCGTTCGCGCTGGCCGAGGACGACTGGATCGTCCCCTCCTACCGGGAGCACGGCGCCGCGCTGGTGCGGGGCCTCCCGCTCGAGGGAACGCTCCTCTACTGGATGGGCCACGAGGAGGGGAACAACACGCCCGAGGGGACGAACATCTTCCCGGTCGCGGTCCCCATCGCGTCCCAGATCCCGCACGCGACGGGCGCGGCGTGGGCGAAGAAGCTCCGCGGCAACGAGGACGACGTCGTCCTCTGTTACTTCGGCGACGGCGCTACCAGCGAGGGCGACTTCCACGAGGGGCTCAACTTCGCGGGCGTCTTCGACACCCCGAACGTCTTCTTCTGTAACAACAACCAGTGGGCCATCTCCGTGCCGCGCGAGCGACAGACGAAGTCCGAGACCCTCGCGCAGAAGGCCAACGCCTACGGCTTCACGGGCGTGCAGGTCGACGGGATGGACCCCCTCGCCGTCTACAAGGTGACGCAGGCCGCCCTCGAGAAGGCCCGCGACCCGGAGGAGGACCAGCTCCGGCCGACGATGATCGAGGCGGTCCAGTACCGCTTCGGCGCGCACACGACGGCGGACGACCCGACCGTCTACCGCGACGAGGAGGAGGTCGAGCGCTGGAAGGACAAAGACCCCATCCCGCGACTGGAGGCGTACCTCCGCGCGGAAGGGATCATGGACGACGAGCGCCACGAGGAAATCGAGGAGAGCGTGAAGACGCAGGTCGCCGACGCCATCGACGCGGCGGAATCGGTCCCGCGTCCGGACCCGCGCGAGATGTTCGACAACGTCTACGCGGAGACGACGGCGAACCTCGAGGAGCAGTACGCGGAGTTCGCGGAAATCCGCGAGAAGCACGGCGACGACGCGTTCCTGGAGGACTAAGATGAGCGAGTCACAGCAGACGCAGAACCTGACGCTCGTACAGGCAGTCCGCGACGGACTACACACCGAACTCGAACGCGACGACGAGGTCGTCGTCATGGGCGAGGACGTCGGGAAGAACGGCGGCGTCTTCAGGGCCACCGAGGGCCTCTACAACGAGTTCGGCGAGGACCGCGTCATCGACACGCCGCTGGCCGAGTCCGGCATCATTGGCACCGCGGTCGGCATGGCCGCGATGGGGATGAAGCCGGTCCCGGAGATGCAGTTCTCCGGCTTCATGTACCCCGGCTTCGACCAGATCGTCTCGCACATGTCGCGGTTCCGCACCCGGACCCGCGGGGACCACAGCCTGCCGATGGTGCTGCGCGCGCCCTACGGCGGCGGCATCCGCGCGCCCGAGCACCACTCGGAGTCGAAGGAAGCCTTCTACGCTCACGAGGCCGGCCTGCAGGTCGTCATTCCGTCGACGCCCGCGGACGCGAAGGGGCTGCTCGCCTCCGCGATCCGCGACCCGGACCCGGTCGTCTTCCTCGAGCCGAAGCTCATCTACCGGGCCTTCCGCGAGGAGGTGCCCGAGGGCGACCACACCGTCCCGCTCGGCGAGGCAGCGACCCGCCGCGAGGGCGACGACGTCACGCTGTACACCTACGGCGCGATGACGCGCCCGACGATGGAGGCCGCCGAGAGCCTCGCCGAGGAGGGGATCGACTGTCACGTCCTCGACCTGCGGACCATCTCCCCGCTCGACCGCGAGAGCATCGTCGAGGCGTTCAAGCAGACGGGCCGCGCTGCCATCGTCCACGAGGCGCCGAAGACTGGCGGCATCGGCGCGGAGATTACCGCCATCCTGCAGGAGGAGGCGTTGCTCCACCAGGAGGCGCCCGTCTCCCGGATCGCCGGCTACGACGTCCCGTACCCGCTGTACGCGCTGGAGGACTACTACCTCCCGTGTGCCGCGCGCATCGAGGAAGGCGTCAAGGACGCGGTGGAGTTCTAACATGGTCACGAAAGAATTCGAACTCCCGGACGTGGGCGAGGGCGTCGCCGAGGGCGAGCTGGTCTCCTGGCTCGTCGCCCCCGGCGACACGGTCACGGAGGACCAGCCCGTCGCCGAGGTCGAGACGGACAAGGCGCTCGTCGAGGTCCCGTCCCCGTACAATGGGACCGTGAAGGAACTGCTCGCCGAGGAGGGCGAGATGGTCCCCGTCGGCGACGTGATCATCACCTTCGAGGTGCCCGAGGAGGGCGAGACCGAGGGTGAGGCCGCCGAAGCAGAGGCGGAAGCCGAGGCGGGGGCAGAAGCCGCGGAAGCAGAAGCGACGGCGGAAGCCGCGGAAGCAACGGCGGAAGCCGCGGAAGCAGAAGCAACGGCGGAAGCCGCGGAAGCAACGGCGGAGGCCACCGAGGAGGTCTCGACCGGCGAGGGACGCACCTTCGCCCCGCCGTCGGCTCGCCGCGTCGCGCGCGAGCTCGGCGTCGACATCAGCGAGGTCGAGGGCAGCGGGCCCGGCGGCCGCGTCACCGAGGCCGACGTTCGCGAGCACGCAGAGAGCGGTGCGCCGGAGCCAGAGGCGGCGCCGGCGACGGAGGCGGAACCGACCGAGCGAAAGTCCGCGGTCTCGAAGCGCGAGCCGGAAGCCGGCGCCGAGGCAGGCGCTGGCGCAGGCCAAGCTGTAGAAGTGGCCGCGGCGGCCGACCGCGAGAAGACGCTCGCGGTGCCCGCGACCCGGCGCGTTGCCCGCGAGGAGGGCGTCGACATCGACAACGTTCCGACGGACAAGACGCGCGAGGGCGAAGCGTTCGTCACCGCGGAGCAGGTCCGCGAGTTCGCCGCCGCGAAGCGCGGCGAGGCCGAGGCTGTCGAAGCGGCTGAGGCTGCGGAGACGGCGGCGGGTGCCCCCGAAGCGGGCGCCGAGGTCGCCGGCCCCGAACCGTCGGAGACGCGTCCGTACAAGGGCGTCCGGCGGACCATCGGCGAGCAGATGGCGCAGTCGAAGTACACGGCGCCGCACGTCACGCACCACGACACGGCCGAGGTCACGGACCTCGTCGACGCGCGCGAGCAGCTGAAGCCGAAGGCCGAAGCGCAGGAGGTGAAGCTCACCTACATGCCGTTCGTGATGAAGGCCATCGTGGCCGGCCTGAAGGAGTACCCCATCCTCAACTCCGAACTCCGCGAGGACGAGGAGGAGATCGAGGTCAAGCACTACTACAACATCGGCATCGCGGTGGCGACGGACGCGGGCCTGATGGTTCCCGTCGTCGAGAACGTCGACCAGAAAGGGCTCGTCGAGCTTGCGGCCGAGGTCAACGACCTCGCGAAGCGGGCCCGCGAGCGGAAACTGAAGCCCGCCGAGATGAAGGGCGGCACCTTCACGATCACCAACTTCGGCGCCATCGGCGGCGAGTACGCCACGCCGATCATCAACTACCCTGAGACCGGGATTTTAGGGCTGGGCGGCATCGAGAAGCGCCCGGTCGTCGAGGGCGACGACGTCGTCGCCCGCGAAACGCTCCCGCTGTCGCTCTCTATCGACCACCGTGTCATCGACGGCGCGGAGGCCGCGGAGTTCACCAACACCGTGATGGAACACCTTAACAATCCACTGCTGCTGTTAACCGAGTAAATGGTCGTCGGAGATATCTCAACTGGCACTGACGTACTGGTCATCGGCGCCGGGCCGGGCGGCTACGTGGCCGCCATTCGCGCCGCTCAGGAGGGCCTCGACACGACGCTCGTCGAGCGCGACGCCTACGGGGGCGCCTGCCTCAACCGTGGCTGTATCCCCTCGAAGGCGCTCATCACCGGCACGGACGTCGCCCACGAGGCGGGCAACGCCGAGGAGATGGGCATCCACGCCGACCCCGCCATCGACCTCGCGGGCATGCAGGGCTGGAAGGACGACGTCGTCGACTCGCTGACGAGCGGCGTCGAGAAGCTCTGTAAGGCGAACGGCGTCAACCTCATCGAGGGCACCGCCACCTTCGCCGACGAGAACAAGGTCCGCGTCGCGCACGGCGGCGAGGGCCAGGGCTCCGAGTCGATCAACTTCGAGCACGCGATCATCGCGACCGGCTCCCGACCCATCGAAGTCCCCGGCTTCCCGTACAGCGAGGACCACATCTGGGCCTCCGAGCAGGCGCTCGCGGCCGAGACGGTCCCGGACCGGCTCGTCGTCGTCGGCGGCGGCTACATCGGCATGGAGCTGGCGACCGTCTACGCCAAGCTCGGCAGCGACGTGACCGTCGTCGAGATGCTCGACGACATCCTGCTCCCGTACGAGGACGACGTGAAGCGCGTCGTCCGCAACCGCGCGGAGGACCTCGGCATCGAGTTCCAGTTCGGCGAGGGCGCCTCGGACTGGTCGGAAGCCCCGGACGGCGGCTACCACGTGCACACTGAAACGGAGGACGGCGAGGAGTCGACCTACCCCGCCGACAAGGTGCTCGTCGCCGTCGGCCGCCAGCCGGTTTCGGACACGCTCGACCTCGAGGAAGCCGGGCTGGAGACGAACGAGAACGGCTTCATCGAGACCGACGACCGCGCCCGCACCGAGCAGGAGCACATCTTCGCCGTCGGCGACGTCGCCGGCGAGCCGATGCTCGCGCACAAGGCCTCGAAGGAGGGCATCGTTGCCGCCGAGGTCATCGCCGGCGAGCCCGCGGCCCTCGACTATCAGGCCATCCCGGCCGCGGTCTTCACCGACCCCGAAATCGGCACCGTCGGTATGACGGAAGCCGAGGCCGAGGACGCCGGCTTCGAGACGCAAGTCGGCGAGATGCCGTTCAACGCCTCCGGTCGCGCGCTGACGACGGGGCACACGGACGGCTTCGTCCGCATCGTCGCCGACGCCGACGCCGGGTTTATCCTCGGCGCGCAGATCGTCGGCCCGGAGGCCTCGGAGTTGATCGCCGAAGTTGGGCTGGCCATCGAGATGGGTGCGACCGTGGAAGACGTCGGGTCGACGATCCACACGCACCCGACGCTCTCGGAGGCCGTGATGGAGGCCGCCGAGAACGCGCAGGACCAGGCGATCCACACGCTGAATCGATAGGTCTTCTCGGTCGTTTTGGGTGTTTTTTGAGTAGGGTAGTTCGCTGTGGGCGGGGTTTCTGGAGGGGATTTATAAGTAATTTTGAACAGGTGAGACGGTCTCCCGCTTGACGGCAACGTAGTCTCCTCGAAAGCCCTCGCCCGCTCTCACTTCGAAGATGGTTGCCCAGGTGCAGACGCTGCTGTGGTTGACAGCACCGCAAACGCCCAGAAAGCCCTCGGCCGCTCTTTATTAGTCGGTTTAAATAGGTGATACGGTCCTGCTCTGGACAGCACCGCAAACACCCAGAAAGCCCTCGGCCGCTCGCGGTCGCTGAGC
>JBDGPU010000132.1:33977-41154 GCA_042219525.1 Halopenitus sp. | reverse complement strand
AGCAGCGCGACCGTCTCAGCGGCTGGGGCTTTCTGGGCATGCTGAGTGGTGTCGCTGCAGACGATGAGCGAATTCATTTATAAGTACGACCTGTTACCGACCCGGACTTGCTACGTGTGCCAGTGGTGTCGCCAGCGACGTCAGCTGAATTTGTTTATAAGAGGGACCGCTTCAGAGGCTGTTCTCGTTCGGATCAGCCGGATTTCAGAGGTCCTCGATCCGAATATCTGACCCATGGGGATCCGACGAATAACGAATAAATCCGTCTCGACCCCTGGATCCGATCGAACGATTCAATGTAGGAGGCCTCTTCGACACGGACAATGACCGGTTCCGAGGATTACGACATCGTCGTCGTCGGGGGTGGCATCGGGGGCTGTTTCGCCGCCGCGACGGCCGCGGACGCGGGGGCTGACGTGGTCCAACTCGAGCGGAAGTCCGAGCAGCTGGCGGGACACATCGCCTGCGGCGACGCCATCAAGGCCCCGACCGACTCGAAGAAGTATCCCGGGCCGATCGACATGGAAGCGATCGCGGCCGACGACGACGTATTGGCCGACGGCAACATCGACCAGATCGAGTGGTGGGACGAGGAGATCGGCGTGGAGAAGGTCCTCCCGTACGACGGCCACAGCAACGTCATTGACCGTTACGAGTTCGGCCAGCGCCTGATCACCCAGACGGGCGACCTCGGCGTCGAGCAGCATTTCAACACCGTCGTCAACGGCGTCATTCAGAACGACCAGGTCGAGGGCGTCGAAGCCGTCCGTGACGGCGAGGACGTCGAGTACCACGCTGACCTCCTCATCGACGCCGGGGGGTCCCTCTCCAGTATCATGTCGCAGGTGGACTTCGACGACCTCTCCGCCGAGCCCGAGGTCAGCTTCGAGGAACCCCATTTCACCCAGTTCGGGTCGGCCTACCGCGAGGTCCTCGAGACGCCGGAGCCCGTCGAGTACGACAACGCCCTCGTGGGCAAACCGCTCGAGGAGATGGGGTACATCTGGTACTTCCCGCGGGAATCCACCCAGATCAACGTCGGGCTCGGCTTCCAGATGATGGAGGACCCCATCGCGCTAGCCGAGCGACTCAAGGACGACCTCGAGGACCGCCCGGAGTACGAGGGCGCGGAGTTCCACGAGGTCAACGGGGAAAAGGACAAACTCGGGGCTGCACTCGGGCTCCGCCGCCCGCTCGACTCGATGGTCGCCCCCGGCTACATCACCGTCGGCTGTAACGCCGGCACCACGCATCCGATTTCCGGCAAGGGAATCCGCGGGGCTGCGGTCACCGGGTACTCGGCCGGGAAGCACGGGGCCGCGGCCGTCGCCAGCGACGAGGATGGCTTCATCTCGGAAGCAGACCTGTGGGCCCACAACCACTACGTCTTCGTCGAACACGGGCTGGGGACGAGGGTCGCATCGAAGGACCCGTACAACATCGCCGCGGCAAACGCGGGGATGGACGACGTTCGCGCAGCCGTCGCGCTCCTCCCGGAAGCGGAGATCTCCGACGTCGTCTCCTCGGAGGAGGATTCCTTCGGCCTCGGCGACGCGGTCTCACTGATCGCGGGCGTTACACGCAACGCAATCGGTCTCGCGAAGGGCGACGTATTCGAGACGCTGGATACGACGAAGCGGGACGTCGCGGAGACGCTCGTCGACTTCGTCAAGACCCGCCGCTACGCCGACCAGCTCGAGGAGACGTACAGCAACTACCCCGAATCACGCGAGGACTTCTTCGATTGGCGGGACGAACGAAATGCGCTCGACGACGCGCTCAACGAGCAGCTGGGCGTCCCGGATTCCCGTCGGAAGTACTAACGGGGCCCTCGGGCGAATCCGTCGAAAACCGGCGAACATCCACCTCCCGAAAGCAGCAATACTCGCTTTACCTGACGGTGCTATTCCCAAATTGTCTATTCAGAAGCATATTCGCCGACTGTACTAACCCCTAATCCTACCGGCGAGAATACACGAACCCACCGAATCAATCGACTCTCGGTAACTACTTTCTATCAAATAATATGTAGCTAACGAGTCACGATGTCGGTGGGTTTTCAATGCCGCATCGAATTTGGATGCACAATGAGCGACGAATCGGTTCCGATCACCGCCCGGTCGGCCTCGGAGTATCCGAGCGAGATCAGGGTTCTCCATGTCGACGATGACACTTCGATCCTCGATCTGACGCGGGAGTTCCTCGAGCGAGCCCACGAGCGCATCACTGTGACGTCGCTGTCGGATCCGACGGCCGTCCTGGATCATCTCGAAACGGCCGACCCACATTGCATAATTTCCGATTACGACATGCCGGCGCTCGACGGCCTCGAGCTCTACGACCGACTTCAGGAGCACGGCGTCGACCGGCCGTTCGTCCTGTTCACGGGCAAGGGGTCGGAATCGATAGCGGCGGACGCGATGTCAGCTAGCGTGACGGACTATATCCAGAAAGGCGGCACGGACACCTACGACGTGCTCGCCAACCGCGTGCTGGAGGCCGTCCGCTCTCGGCAACGGAAGGTCGTCGCGCGACAGGCCGTCGACCACTACACCGCGCTCGTCGAGACGTCCCACCTCCCGGTGTATCACTACGACGAGGCCGGTCGGATCTGCTACGCGAACGAGGCTGCTGTCGACCTGTTCGGCGAGGAGTCAGTCGAGAGCCTCATCGGTAAGGAAATGTTCGACTACCACCCGCCAGAGCACCGCGAGAAGGTCCGGTCCCGCGTCGAGCGGTTCCAGACCGGTGAGCGGGTGTCGCCGACCGAGCTCCGCTTCACCACCGAGAAGTCGACACAGGTGGCGAAGGTCTCCTGTGCGCCAACCTCGTTCGACGACGACGCGGTCGGGCAGACGATTGCGCACGACGTCACCGAACTCCAGGAGAGCGAGCGGGAACTCGAACAGCTGCGTGAGATCATCACGGTGGAGTTCAAACGCGTCGACGCCGGCCTCTGGAAACACCATGTCGAGGACGACCAGATTACTCGATACGGGGTCGCTTCCCTCCTCGGCGTCGAATCTAACAGCCTCTCCGAAAGTTTCGATTCGTTCGTCAAGCACGTCCACCCCGAGGACAGGGAGACGCTGCATGAAGCCTACAGGGGCGCGTCGGAACACGGCGAGCCATTCAGCGTTCGCTTCCGGGTGGAAACGGCGGACGACGAGGTTCGATATCTCGAGGACCGCGGCAACCCGATCACCGACGAAGAGGGGCGGGTGACACAGGTCATCGGGCTCCTCGTCGACGTCACGGACAACGAGCACCGAAAACGCCGGCTCGAACGCCAACGGGAGCAGTTCGAATCGATCGCGTCGACGCTCTCCCACGATTTCCAGAGCCCGCTGCAGACGCTGAAGGGGCGACTCGAACTCGCCCGACACAGCGGGGATCCGCTCCAGCAGATCGATCGCGCCAGATCGATAACTGCGCGACTCGAGGAGCTGGTCGACGGGCTGGCCCGGACCGTCCGTGCCGGGAAACCGGTCACCGACGCCGAGCAAGTTGCGGTCCGCGCCGTCGCGACTGATGCCGCTCACGCCCGCTCGTTCCCCCGGGAGAACTTGACGGTCCAGGGCGATTTGACGGTCGAAGCGAACCCCGACGCCCTGCAACAGCTCTTCGAGAACCTCCTCGGCAACGCCCTAGAACACGCCGGTGGCGACGTCACCGTCGAAATCGGTCATCTCTCCGACGGGTTCTACGTCGAGGATGACGGCATCGGCTTCCCGGGGCCTGTCGAAGACGGCCTCTTCGAGTTCGGAACGACTACCGCCGACGACGGAACCGGAGTCGGCCTCGCAAGCGCGAAACGGATCGCGGGGAGCCACGGCTGGGAGATCGAGGCTGTCGACGGGGACCGCGGCGCCAGGTTCGAGATAACCGGTTCGGACGTGCAGTCCTCGACGCGGGGGTCGAAGCCTCCGAGTCAGTGAGCGCCTGGGCCTCACCGCTGGCCACCGCCGTCCTACCAGTTGTTTTCCTCCGGACTGCTGGGTGACTCTCACCGTTGTGTAAGTCATTCCGTCGACGACGACGTCGACAGCGCCGACCTCTCGAGGCCGGAGCTGGAACGTGAACTGCCGAGACGCTTCGCGCCCGAGCGCGACGGTCTCCGAGCGGGTCGTCGCGCCCGTCCCGAGTGTGAACGTGGTCGTCCCGGCAGCGTCGTCGTTGTCGACAGTGACGTGAACGGAGACCGACTCTCCGCGGGAGACGGTCTTCTGGGTAACTGTAACGTCGATAATCGTGAACTGGGGCTCGGTAAATCCAACCGCGAAGGTCGACCCGCCGGTTGCGCCGGCGCGAAACCAGTCGCCGCCGACGTGCCGCGTCGGCACCGGTCGCCACTCGGTACCCTCCAGGCGGTACAGTCGAACTGCGTCGGCGTGGCCGGCCTCCGGAAGCGACTCGGTCGGGACCCGGAACGTCACCGTCGATCCCTCGGGGGGTGGTCCTTCGCGCGTGGTTCCGTCGATGCGAAAGTAGCCCAGGCTCCGCGCCGGCGACAGTGGCGGGGCGGTTCCCGGCGGCTCGTCGGACAGGGATGGTGCAACTACCCCCGTCGCTTGCGCGTCCGCAACTCCGTCCGGAACGCCGACCGCGATGGGCACCCTCTCTGCTTCCGTTGTTACAGTTGCTTCACCTGTTGCAGTCGCTTTCGCTGACGGAGTCGCTTCGGCTGTCAGAATCGCTCCGGCTGTCGGAGTCGCTTTCGCTGTCTCAGTCGATTCGGCTGTCGCAGTCGCTTCCGCTGCCGCGCCCGTGCCTGTGAACAAGCCGGGGACGAGCAGCAACGCGATTGCGACGACGAGCCACCAACGACCGGGGGTGCTCAGCACGGGTAGGCCCTGTTCCCCGCGGGATCCCTGATAAACTTCAGCCAGGGTACTCGCCGCCCGCTGGGACCTCACAATCGCGACGGCACCTGCTGTCCGGTGATTCGGTCGCCATCGGGCCGCCACCTCTATGTCGCGGTGCCGTGACGTCGTGGCATGGTCACCCGCCGCCGATTGCTGCTGCTGGCGGTCATCGGCCTCGTGGTACTCGCCGGGTGTAGCGGCGGGGTCGATCTGGGCACCCCGGAACCGGAGACGGCCGCGGGCGGGGCGGCAACGGCGACGCTGGAGGCGCCCAACGGAACGCTCGAAGTCCACTTCATCAACGTCGGCCAGTCCGTCAGCACGCTCGTCGTCGGGCCCACCGGGGAGACGATGCTCGTCGACACCGGGCACTTCCGCAACGACGGGGCGTACGTGCTGGAGAATTTGCAACGCCAGAACGTCACCCGAATCGACTACCTGGTCGTCTCACACAACGACGCGGATCACATCGGCGGCAACGCCAGGATCATCGAGTACTTCGAAACGGAAGCCGACGGTATCGGCGCGGTGTACGACCCGGGTATCGCCGCGAGCACGCAGACCTACGAGCGCTACCTCGACGCGGTCGAGGCCCACGACGTGACGCTGTACGAGACGCGCGCGGGCGATTCGATCCCGTTCGAGGGCGTCGACGTGACCGTCATGGGCCCACCGGACCCCTACCTCGAGAACGAGGCGCGCAACGAGAACAGCATCGTCCTGAAGCTCCGATTTGGTGCTACGAGCTTCCTGCTGACGGGTGATGCCGAAGACGACCAGGAGGCCCACCTCGTCGACACGTACGGCGACCGGCTGAACGTCACCGTCCTCAAGGCGGGCCACCACGGCAGCGCCTCCAGCAACGGCAAGCGCCTCCTCGACGCGGCCTCGCCGAAGGCCGTCGTCATTTCCAGTGGCTGGGACAATCAGTACGGCCATCCATCACCGGAAACGCTCGACAGACTCGCCGCCCGGAACGTACCGACCTACTGGACGGCGACCCACGGTAACGTTGTCTTCACGAGCAACGGCGAGCGAGTTATCGTCGAGACCCAGCAGGCCGCACCCACGTCGCCCGCGCGGCTCCGGGAGGGCGACCCGATCGATCCCGGTTCGGCAGCACCGGTCGAACGCCGAGCGGTCATCGAGGCTACCGGGGGTTGGTCGACGGCAACGGCGACGACGACGGCAACCGCAACGGCGACGGCGACACCCACGGAGACTGCCACCGAGGGCGGGGCGGATCCCTCGGCGCTCGCAGTCGCGGAGATCCACGAGAACACGGCGGGCACCGAGAGCGAGAACCTCGACGACGAATACGTAGTGTTCGAGAACACCGGAGACGCCGCGCTGGATCTGGGTGGCTGGACCGTCGCGGACGAGACCGGGAAGACGTATACGTTCCTTGAGGGGTTCACGCTGGACGCCGGCGCGACGGTGACGCTCCACACCGGCAGCGGCACGGACACTGATTCGGACCTCTACTGGGGTCGCGACTCGCCCGTCTGGAACAACGATGGCGACACCGTCATCGTGACAACTGATACCGGCGAGGAGGTGCTACGAGTCTCGTACTGATGGTTGCCGACGGAACCTACACCGCCGTCCTCGACCGATTCGAGGGCGAACAGGCCGTGCTCGTGCTCGAACGCGACGGCACCGACGTCGCGGAGATCGCAGTGGCCCGCGAGCGGCTGCCGGAGCCGGGACGCAATCAGGACGCCGTTTTCGAACTCGTCGTCGACGACGGCAACCTGGTAGATCTCAGCTACGACCCGGAAGCAACTGCGGACCGGAAGAACCGGGCACAGGACCGGTTCGACCGCCTCTCCCAGCGGCCGCCGGGAAGCGACTCGGACGAGTCCGCGGAGTAGCCGAACGCTAATTCCTCACCCGAAAACGGCCGCGTCGAGGAAAAGCTATCCGCGGCGGTCGATAACGAGGCGACATGGAGAAAGTGAACCTGCAGGACGCGTTCGACTCCTTCGACGAGCACTGGTCCCCTCGTCTCGCCGGCGAGCTCAACGAGCAAGCGGTGAAGCTCGCCAAGGCGGAGGGGGACTTCGTCTGGCACAAACACGAGAACGCCGACGAGCTATTCCTGGTGCAGTCGGGGGAACTCCGGATCGAGTTCCGCGAGGAACCGAACGTAACGCTCCAGCCCGGAGAGTTCGTCGTCGTCCCGCGGGGGGTCGAACACCGGCCCGTCGCCGAGGAGGAGGTCGAGATGCTCCTGTTCGAGCCGAGCGAGACGCGGAACACTGGCGACGTCGAGGCCGAGGAAACGGAGACCGACCTCGAACGCATCGACT
>JBDGPU010000132.1:0-33877 GCA_042219525.1 Halopenitus sp. | reverse complement strand
AACCTCGAACGCATCGACTAACCTCGAACGCATCGACTAACCTCGAACGCATCGACTAACCTCGAACGCATCGAACGACCGACAAACCGACGGACAGCCAGTCTCGGGCAACCAGTTCGCGTGCGGTCGTGACAAGGTTTTTTCTCCTTCTCGGGGACAGATCGAGTCCCGAGCCGGAGGCCTTTCGGCTCCGAAGTGACGATGTCCGCCGTGTCGAAGCGACTGACGCAGCAGACGGACGCACTCGACGTGCTCGTCTCCGGCGGATCGATGGGCGGCCTCTTCACGGGCATCGCTCTGGAGGACGCCGGGCACGACGTGACGATATACGAGCAGTCGACCGGCGAGCTCCGGAGTCGCGGGGGTGGGATCGTCGCCCAGCGAAACATTCGGGAGTTCCTCGGGGAGCACGACGTCGTCGACCCGTCGGAGGTCACGACCAGTTCCAGCGAACGGCGCTTCCTCACTCGCGACGGCGACGTCGAACGGGTGGCTCCCGACTCGATGGTGTTCACCTCCTGGGACGCGGTGTATCGACAGCTCCGCGACGCGTTCCCCGCCGACCAGTATCGAACCGGCAGGGAAGTCGTCGACGTGGCGCCCGCGACCGCGTCTGCTGAATTCGCTGACGGGACGGAGCGAACGGCGGATCTGGTCGTCGCCGCCGAGGGCGGACAGTCCTCGACTCGACAGGAGCTGTTTCCCGAGGCCACTCCCGAGTTCGCCGACTACGCAGCCTGGCGTGGACTCGTTCCGGAGACCGACCTCCCCGCCGAGGTCGCCAGCGAGTTCGACGACACGTTCACGTTCTACCAGGGCCCGAACTTCCTGATCCTCGCATACCTCATTCCCGGCCCCGAAGGCGGTGTCGCTCCCGGGGAGCGGCGTCTCAACTGGGTCTGGTACGACGGCCTCCAGAAACGAGACCGCACCGCCATCTTCACCGACGTCGACGGTGTCCAGCAGCAGTTCTCCATCCCGCCGGGTCAGCTCCGGGAGCCGATCCGCGACCGGCAGGTCGAGCGAGCTGGCGCGGTGCTTCCGCCCATCTTCACCACCGTCGTCGAGGCGACGCCCGACCCGTTCGTCCAGGCGATTTATGACCTCAGGGTGCCCGAGATGACCGCCGACCGCGCCTGTCTGCTCGGCGACGCCGCCTTCGTCGCGCGACCCCACACGGCCGCCGGAACCTCGAAGGCCGCCGGCGACGCCGTCGAACTCGCGGCGGCGCTTGACCGACACGACGAGGTCGACGCTGCCCTCACGGCCTGGGACGAATCCCGAGCGACCTACGGGTCCCGGCTCGTCGCTCAGGGGAAACGAATGGGCGATGAACGTCTCGACCTGGCTCCCTGACCCGACGGACGGCCGAAGTGGGTCCAGCTTCCGTCGCTGTGGACCTCCGTGATGAGTTGAACTGTTCGCGATTCACAGCTGATGCGTTGAATCTGATTTCACTTTCCCCGGTTACACCGATGTCACTCCCCGATCCGAGGGTTAGCAAACGGATATAGGGGCCAGTCCCCTACGTACAGTCGAATGCAATCTGAAACGGAGTTTGCGGACGCAGATGCGGAGTACCCGAACGCGATCGAGGCACTTCGGACGCGACGGTCCGGGCACAACTTCGACCCCGACGGCGACGTCGACGAGGAAACCCTGCGCGCGCTCATTCAGGACGCGTCGCTGGCGCCGTCCTCGTACAACCTTCAGCCGTGGGAGTTCGTCGCCGTGCAGGACGACGAGCGTCTCGACCAGGTCGTCGAGCTCGCCTTCGGCCAGGAGCACATCAAGGAAGCCGGCACGGCGATCCTCGTCGTCGGCCACACGGAACTCGAAACCGCGGACGAGGTCTTCGACCAGTGGGTCGAGGCCGACCGCATGGACGAGGAAACGGCCGAGGCCACCCAGGAGCAGACCGAGGGGCTCTACGCTAGCGACCAGATGAGTCGTGATTACGGCATCCGGAACCCCAGCCTCGCGGCCGAGAACCTGCTGCTGTCAGCGCACGCCCGCGGGCTGACGGCGACGCCCATGATCGGCTTCGACCAGGACGGTATTTCCGAGTTCCTCGAGCTGCCCGAGGACAAGATTCCGGTCATGCTCATCGCCGTCGGCGAGAGCGGTGGCGAGGAGCCCGAGCGTCTCCCGCGCCGCGACGTCGACGAGATCCTCCACCACGAGACGTTCTAACTGCGACCTGCAGCGTCGGCCCAGCAGTGACGTTTCGAGCAAGCCGTTTTCGACGGTTCCTATTTTAACACGAGAATACTTGCGATACGTGTCTCCTGGAAGCTTCGCTGGCCAGCAGTGTCGACGTTCGAGAAAACCCAGCGATCCACCGCTGGTGGCTGCCGGCGTCGAGCGTCGCCGGCGGGGTTAGCTGAGGATGATCGCTGCCTCGAGCACCCCGGCCTTCACGAGCAGGTCCTGGACGCCGAGGACCAGCGTGAAGATGACGGCGACGGGGATGACGACCCGGACCCACCAGAGCCAGGCGGTCTTGAAGTAGTCGCCGAGCGAGCTTCCGCGGCCGACCTCGGCGTACGAGGAGTCGGCGGCGACCCAGCCCACGAAGAGTGCGAAGCAGAGCACGACGGTGGGCAACAGGAGGTTGAACACGACGGCGTTGTACCAGCCGAGGATGCTGGTCTTGAGCGCGGTCGGCACGCCGAAGGCGAAGATGGCGGCGCCGAGCCCGATCGCGACGCGGCGACGTTCGTAGTCGTACGTCTCGACGATGTAGGACGTCGGGGTTTCCAGCAGACTGATCGAACTGGACAGCGCCGCGAACAGCAGCACCGAGAAGAAGACGAAGCCGATCACCTGGCCGCCGGGGATCTGTCCGAAGGCCCCGGCGAGGCTGACGAACGCTGCTCCGAGCCCGCCCGATCCGGGTTCGACGCCGATGGAGAACAGCACCGGGAAGACGACGAAGCCGGCGAGCAGGGCGACCAGCGTGTTGATGACGACGATTGCGCTGCCGTCAGCGGGCAGGCTATCGTCGCGACCGAGGTAGGAGGCGTAGACGATCATCACGCTGAACCCGAGCGAGAGGGTGAAGAAGGCCTGCCCGACCGCGGAGGGAAGGATGCTCGCGAAGTTCTTCGCGAGGACGCCGAAGTCCGGCGAGAGGTAGTACTCGTAGCCGGCGGCGGCCCCGTCGAGCGTCGCGCCCCAGATTCCGAGCGCAACGAGGAGGACGATGATGGCCGGGATCATCACTTTCGTCGCCCGCTCGATGCCCTCCTCGACGCCGGCGGCGACGACGCCGATAGTCATCGCCATGAAGATCGCGTGCGTCAGGACGGCGACGGGGCCAGCGGAGATCGACCCGAAGAAGGTCCCCGCGCCGCCGAAGTACGCGCCAGTCACGCTGCCGACGATGTAGCTGAGGACCCAGCCACCGACGACGCTGTAGAAGGCCAGCGTGACGACGGTGGTGACGACGCCGAGCGTGCCGGCGAACGACCAGTTCTCGTGGTCAAGCTCAGCGAACGCGTCGATGGGGTTTCGTCGGCTTCCGCGGCCAATGACGAACTCCGCCAGCATCGCCGGGAACCCGATGAGGAACACGGCCAGGAGGTAGACGAGGAGGAAAGCCGCACCCCCGTTTGCGCCCGTCTGGAACGGGAATGACCAGATGTTTCCGAGACCGACAGCACTGCCCACGGCGGCGAAAATGAAGCCGATTCTGGACGTCCACGTCTCTCGTTCAGGCATTGTCTACCACGGAGTACTCACGGATATGTGGATAAAAGGAGCGATATTCCAACGTGATCGAAGAGCAATTTTCCGGAGAGACCCTGGAATTGAGTGTCCGATCGATCCCCCCTTCGTCTCCACACTCGCTCCAACGTCCGTTACGGCAAAACACATCGACGGCGATAGCTTCGAAGCAAGCCCTCCCTCAGAACGGGCTCCGTGCACGAGAAGCTCTCCCTCGCAGAGCGGGGAATCACGGCCCCCGCCCGAGGACGGGAAGCAACCTGATCCTGCCCGAGGACGCGGAAGCAACCCGCTCGCGCTTACTCGTCGAGTACGCGCACTATCTCCTGCTCGAAGCCGTCGTCGTCGCCGCGCCACCGCCAGGACCCGAGATAGGGGTAGCCGTCGAACGCACAGATCGCGTACGAGTACCCCGGCCACGCCGCGCGGTCGGTGTCGGTTTCGCTCGGTCGGGTCGGACCGGTGGGATGCGTGTGGTAGAAGCCGACGACGTCCAGTCCCGCGTCCTCGATCCCCTCGATGACGGCGAGTTGCTCCTCGGGGTCGATGTGGTACCGGATCTCCGGCGTGTCGGCGACGTTTTCCGTCGCACGGATCCCGGTGACTCGGCTCCGGTCGTCACCGTGCTCGCCGGCGAGGACCCCACAGACCTCCTCGGCGCCGCCGTCGTACCCGGCGTGGACGACGTCGTCGTAGGCCTCGCGCGTGAACTCGATCATGCCCTCGCTTTCGCGGGCGCACACAAAACTGCCACGTCGACAGCGGGCGCTGGCTCGGGGGAAACCCGTCCGGTTCCTGGATACCCAGCACCATCGACCCTGACGCCGGGCTAGCTGCTTGATGCCGTACACGTAGCTGGGACCCTGGCCTTCCTTTCGGTTCGCCCGAACCGAGTAGCCACGGCGACGTAGCAACCCCCCGTCGGGTGCAGCGCCAGCAGCCAGTAGGTTTTACATCAGTAAAATATCATATTTGCTGGAATTCAGGCCGTCGATAGGCCGAGGAGTATCGCACCTTATCGGCCGAAAGACACGATGAGGCCTTCACGTTCGGAGCTCGGAGATATCTCGAACGGCTAACCTGATTTTTGGCTGCCCTAAAATATCTCCTTGCTGACAAGATTTAAGGGCGTAGCCGTCAAATGGATTTGATATGAGCACCGAAAAGCAGGTTCGACGCGAAGCGGGTACCGTCGAGGAGAACGCGCTGAAGATCGACCAGAAGAAGGCCGAACAGGTGATCGACGCCCTCAACACCGACCTCGCAGCCACGTACGTGCTCTACCATCAGCTGCGGAAGCACCACTGGAACGTCGAGGGGGCGGAGTTCGAGGAGCTCCACGACTGGTTCGGCGACGCCGCAGAGGACGCCGAGGACAACGCCGACGACATCGCCGAGCGCGTGCAGGCGCTGGGTGGCGTGCCGATTAGCGGCCTCGAGTCGCTCGCGGACCACGCCCCGATCGAGGGCGAGGGCGACGACGTCTACGACGCCCGGACGTCGATGGAGAACGACCTCGAGCTGTACCAGGGCGTGATCGAATCCGTCCGCGAGCACGTCGCCCTGGCGGAGGACCTCGGCGATTACGCGTCGAGTGAACTTCTCCGTGACGTCCTCGAGGACCTCGAGGACGACGCGCACGAGGCGGAGCACTTCCTCGAAGACGACACCCTCGTCCTGGAAGAAGCGACGCACTGAGGTGGTCACGATGGCGAAGAGACAGATCGGCCTGGTCCGGGAACCCGAGACTGGCGACCGTCGCCAGGAGTGGGACACCGTCGAGGACAACGCGCTCCGGATCGACCGCGACGACGCCGAGGTGATCGTGGACCTCCTGCGTGTCGATCACGCCGGTGCGTTCAACCTGTTTTACCTCCTGCGGAAGCACTACTGGACGGCCGAGGGCGCCGAGTTCCACGAGGTGGCGGACTTCCTCGAGGACGCGTACAAGCGCGTGCGCGACATCAACGACGACCTCGCTATCCGGATCGTCGAACTCGGCGGCGTCCCGCCGAACACGCCCCCGACGATCCAGGAACACGCCGAGGTCCACCTCGAAGCGGAGGACCTCTACGACCTGCGTGCCTCACTCGAGGGCGACCTCGAGGGCTACGCGACGCTGGTCGCGAGCATGCGCGAACACGTCACCATGGCCGAGAACCTGGGTGACGCGGGAACCGGGGACCGGCTCCGTGACCACCTCGAGACCCTCGAGGACGACGCGCACGAGATCGAACAGCTGCTCGAGGACGACACGCTCGTTCGCGAGGGGGCGCTCAACTGACCATGGCGGGTACACCACACCTCCGGAAACCGGCCGACGACCGCGTTCGGCGAGAGTGGGACGTGGTCAGCGAGAACGAACTGCACATCGACCCCGAAGCGGCTGAGCGGCTGGTCGAGGCCCTCAACTCCGAGCTGTCGGGGCTCTACATCCTGTTCAATCAGGTGCGAAAGCATTACTGGCTCGTTGAAGGCGCCAGTTCCCAGGATCTCAGCGGTTTCCTGGAGGACGCGGCCGACCGGCTCACCGACATCACCGACGACCTCGCGATTCGCGTTCACGCGCTCGGCGGGGTCCCGGTGTGTGGCCCGATGGGGATCCGGCAGCACGCCCCGATCTACATCGAGGCACCGCATCACTACGATCTGCGGTCCTCGCTCGACCGCGACCTCCACGGCTACGCCGAACTCGCCGCGCAGATCCGCGACCACATCGAGCTCGCTGACCAGTTGCACGACCCGGCGACCAGCGAGCTCCTGCGCGAGCACATCAAGACGCTGGAAGCGGACGCGCACACGCTCGAACGGTACCTCGCCGACGACACGCTCGTCCGCGGGGACGCGCTTCGCTAGCGGTACCTCTGCTGTCTCCCGAATTCCTGTTTTGCCCCGGATTCAGTACGCCAGTCGATTGCATGCGTCGAACCGGTCGTCGGCCAGGTAAACGTCGCCGTCGCGGACCTCGACCTCGAACTCCTCCAGCTCGTCGCCGCGGCACGGCCCGTACGAGCAGTAGCCGTCGCCGCACTCGAATCGCGCGCCGTGCTCGTGGCAGACGATCTGGTCGTCGTCGACGATGGCCCCGTTCCCCGGATCGAGGAGGACGTTCGGCTTATGCGGACAGGAGTTGCGCCAGGCGAACACCTCGTCGCCCTCGCGTCGCAGAATGAGTTCCGTGCCCCGACGCCCGCGAACCGCCTCACAGCGGATCGTGCTGTCGGCCGGGACCTCGTGCAAGGGAGCAATGTGGCGCGGCTCGCGATCCTCGTCGCACGGGCTGTCGTGCTCGTACTCCGGCTCTCCCTGGTCCGGCTCTCCCTTCTCCGGCTCTCCCTGCACCGAATACCCCTGCACCGAATACCCCTGCTCCACGTGGCTTTCGACGGGCCCGTTCCCGTCGATCGAGAAGCTGAACGTCGCGTCGCTCGTCTCGACCTGCCCGCAGTCGTCGTGGATCCGAGCGGTATCCTCCTCGTACTCCGATTCGATGGACACTCGGACTGCGTCACGCATTTGGATGGAGTTTTGGCTCGCCTAAAAAGTGTCTTCCGGAGGTCACTCGAGACGCGATCGCGACACGTTCCCGACATCGTTTTAGGTCTGGCTAAAACTAGCAGGCGTATGGACGACACCGACGTCACTGTGGATCTCGAAGTGGAGGTCGAAGTCGAGCCGGACGAGTTCGAGCTCGAACTCGGCGACAAGCGGGAGGTAGAGGGAGAACTCGAAGCCGACGGGATCACCATCGAGGTCGAAGCGGAGATCGACGTCGAGGGCGAGGAGTCCTACTGAAAGAGCAGCCGACGCCCCCTACTCGGGGGGCGAAACCGTCGTGTCGCTCGCGATCCAGCCATCGGTGTTGCCCGGCTCGGTGAGAATGGTCCGGTCCGCGTTCAGGTCGTAGACGTTGAGTTCGGGTGTTTCGTCGATCGGGGCGTCGGCGACTGATTCCTTGTCGGCCTCGGCGTCCAGTGCCCGGCTGCGTGACGTTGTCATTGCATGGTTTAGGTATACCTAAAAGTAAAAAGGTTCGGATCGGGAGTGGTTTTGTCCTGAACCCGGTGTGAGAGTTGTCTTCCTCGTTCGTCGACCCTTTTGTCGGAACTGATGCTGTCGATTTCAGATCGGGGTTTCAGTCGGTTCCTGCGCGTCTCACGGAGCCAAAGTGCCTTGTATGCCCGTGGAGAACCAGCGGTCATGACCGAGTACGAGCTCGATGCCATCGATCGGGAAATCCTCTACGCGCTCCAGGAGGACGCTCGGAACCTCTCCTCCGGCGAGATCGCCGACCGAACCGAAGCCTCGTCGAGCACGGTTCGCAAGCGCATCCAGCGGCTGGAATCGGAGGGCATCGTCAAGGGCTACAGCGCCGACGTGGACTACCAGAAGTCCGGTTATCCACTCCGAATGCTCCTGTTCTGTACCGCCCCAATTCCGGAACGGGGAGAGCTCATCGAGGAGATCCTCGACATCCCGGGAGTCGTGACGGTTCAGGAGCTCGTCACTGGGGAGAAGAACCTGCTCGTAACCGCGGTCGGCGAGAGCGACGACGAAATGACGCCCGTCGCGAAGGAGCTACTGGAAATGGGGCTCACCGTCGCCGACGAGGTCCTCGTCCGGAGCCACCGGACGACCCCCTTCGACGACTTCTCGACGGATTCTGGGTCGAGCGAGGAGTAGCCATACGGGTTCTCTCGATTCGCTGCTACAGGACCACGCGCTTCACGTCGCCGGCGCCGGCCCGGCGAACGATCGCGGCGATCACGTCGTCGTAGCCTGCCAGATTGTTCGAGTCGCCGTCGAGCACGAGCAGCTTCGCGGCCCGGCCGGGTTCGATGACGCCGTAGTTCAGGTCGGCGATCTCCGCACCTGCCCGGGTCGCCATCCCGAGCACCTCCCGCGGCGAGACGTCGAACGCCTTCGACGTGTACGCCATCTCGCGGAACATCGACGGCTCGTTCAACATGACGTTGTCCGTGCCGAGCGCGACCGTGGTGTGGTCGAGCAGGTCCCTGAGCGGCGCTTTGCCGACGTCGAGCACCAGGTTCGCGCGCGGACACGCGACGATGGGTACGTCCTGCTCGGCAACCCGGGACAGGTGGTCCGGCCCCGCGTGGACCATGTGAACGAGAAGGTCCGGGTCGAGGTCCAGCGCGGGATGGATGTCAGTTTCGTCGGGCTCGCCGGCGTGGATCGCGAAGGGTTTCCCCGCCTCGCGGGCAGCCTCGCGATGCGCCGTGAACGAGGAATCGGTGGCGCCACTGGCGCCGTACCCGTCAGCGACGTCGAGCACCTCGGGCTCGTCGCTTCCGAAGATGAACTCCTCGACGGCCTCCTCGCTGGCGGCGTCGCGGAGCGCGAGCGCGCCCTCTGTGCCGAACTCCCGGAAGTCGAGGAACGCGGCTGTCCCGGTCTCTTCCATGAACGCCATCGTCCGTCGCATCGCCGTGACCAGCTCCTCGCGGGAGACCTCACGTAGGCGACGGTGCTTGCGACTGGTCGGCGGGACGACGGCATCTTCCAGCGGGAGCCCGACCGCGGCCTCCTTGGCGACCGAGTCGCCGATGTGCGTGTGCGCGTTGACGAATGACGGGAGCACGATGTCAGTGGAGTCGGTCGAACATGCTTCGACCGCCTGTACCTCGCTCTCCTCGACGACGACGCGGCCGCGGATAGGCTCCAGATCCTGCCCCGCGACGATCGTTCCCTCAAGCTCCACGACGACCACCCCCGACTGGATGAGAGGCCGGGAGCCCGCACGCTACGTTCGCTGAAACGATGCTCATTACCGTCTCGTTCAATCCAGCGGCGTTTATATCCATCCTGTCGCGGTGGACTCGTCGCTACTCGTCGCAGTGGACTCGCCGTCAGTTGTCGTAGTGAGATCGCCGCTACCGACGGAATCGTCGTGTCCGGACAGTAGTCTCCTCGCAAGCGAGGCCGGAACCTACATGATCGATCATAATGGTCTGTTCGCAGAGCGCTATTTTTCGAACGATTTGGTAATAGCAAAGGATTTAATAACCAGTCTGTCCTTGATTTGGATGGATTCGGCCAGTGCGGTTGCAGACGTCGCTGTGCGCCCGTGTGCGTGGTGCCCTGTGCTGGTCCGACGGAGATACCGAATAATGGCAGGACAAACGCAACAGACGGATCGCGTACAGCTCCCCGAGACACCGCCAACGTCCGCGACGGTGCCTCGATGGGCGACCCGCGGCGTCTGGGCGCTCTTCCTGCTCAGTCTGGCACTGCTCGCAACCGTCGGCTTAGGCGGACACGAGTGGCAGATTCCGGGTTACGTCGCCGTCGATGGCCTGACCGTGGTCTCGTGGACCGTCGTCACGTTCGTCAGCGGTATCGTCCACTCCTATTCTCGCCGCTACATGGCCGGTGAAAGCCACCTTGACCGGTTCTTCGCGGCGATATTCGGCTTCACACTTATCGTCATGACCATGACGGCAGCCGACCACGTCGTCCTGTTCGCCGCGTCGTGGCTGGGGATGGGGCTGACGATGGCTTCCCTCATCGGCCACGTCCGTGGCTGGCAACAGGCGCAGGCCGCAGCCGCGCTCGCCCGCCGCTACTTCCTCGCAAGCAGCGGACTGCTCGGTGGGAGTCTAACGCTGCTTGCCTGGTCGACGGGCACGACTTCCATCTCAGGGATTCTCGCCCAGGTCGGGACGCTCTCACCGACAGTGTCCGCACTTGCCGTCGGCGGAATCGTCCTCGCAGCCGTCGTTCAGTCGGCGCTGTTCCCGTTCCAGGGCTGGCTGCTCTCCTCGATGACGGCGCCCACGCCGGCTTCCGCCTTGATGCACGCCGGGTTCGTCAACGCGGGCGGCATCCTCCTCACTCGCTTCGCGCCGCTCGTCGCTGACGACCCGACGGTCATGCACCTCCTCGTCGTCGTGGGCGCAGTAAGCGCCCTGCTCGGCCAGGCGCTACTGCTCGTCCAGACCGACGTCAAGCGGAAGCTCGGGGCGTCTACCGTCGCCCAGATGGGCTTCATGATCCTCCAGTGCGGGCTGGGGTTCTTCGCCGCCGCCATCACGCACCTCATCCTCCACGGCTTCTACAAGGCGTACCTGTTCCTCTCCTCGGGCGCATCGGTGACACAGACGGCGCCGGCGGACGGCAGCCGCGACGACCTCGGCCTCCCGGGGATAGCCGTCAGTCTTGCCGCCGCACTCGGCGGCGGCGCGCTCTTCGTCGCCATCACCGGGAAGGGCGCCAAGGTGAACGCCGGCCTGTTCCTGGCGCTCGTCGTCGTGCTGACCACGCTGCACGCCGCCCGTGACGTCCTCGGCCAGTCGAAGCTCTCGTCGCGGGCGAAGCTCGCGAGCCTCCCCCTCATCATCGTCGTCCCGATCGCCGTCTACGGGTTCCTGTTCAACACCATCTCTGGGCTGCTGTCGACTGTCCCGATGTCCAGCGCACCGACCGAGCTGTCGGTCGTCCACGTCGCGCTTGGCGCCCTCTTCGTCGGCGCGTACGTCGCGGTCGAGCTGGGCTGGCACCGCTCCAGCAAGCGGCTCTACGTCGCGCTGCTGAACCTCTCGCAGCCGGCGCCGGAGACGGTGCTGACCTCGAAGGAGGACTACAATGAATCCTGATACCACCCACCTCACGAACAGTGTCGAGCGTGCGGCGGAGAACGTCGGTTCGGTCTGGCCCCTCCACTCGTTCGTCACGGCCAACCCGCTCTCCGGCTTCGAGGACCAGCCCTTCCACCAGGCCGTCGACGACGCCGAGCGGTTGCTCGGGGGCCGTGGCTACCCACGTCCCGCCGTCTTCCAGCAGGCCTGGGAGAGCGGACGGATCGATGACGAAGTATTGACCGCTGAACTGTCCGCCCACGGTATCGACGAGGACCCGGCGACGGTGCTGGACCGGATGACGTCGAGCGAGTCGAAGGCCGACGCCAACGCCGACACCGACGCCGAAGCCGACCCGGCAACCGACGAGGTGGACCGCATCCTCTCGAAGTGGTTGTCGGCGTTCCTCGACCACGGAAACGCCAAGTGGTCGATGCCGGACCGCGAGCGTGGCTTCTACGCCGCCTGGCGCGCGATCGCACCGTACGACGCCGAGATCCCCGGCTGCGAGCGCCCGTCGGATATCCCCGAAACCCCGGCAGCAGCGCTGGAGGACGTCCTGTCGAGCTATCCCCAGGGAGAATGGGAGTCGATCTTCGAACAGCAGCTTGCCGCGCTCCCCGGCTGGACTGGCTTCATCAAACAGCGCGCCAGCGACGACGCCGACCCGTGGCAGTCCGAGTACCCGATCTCGCTAATCGAGTACCTCGCTGTGCGGCTGGTTATAGCCGATCTGCTGGACGCACCACTCGAACCGGCCGACGAGTTCTCTGAGGCCAACACGGAGACTGACGCGGAGGCTGCCGACGACGTTCCGCTGCCGGAGATCTGGCTGACGGCCTGGGAGAAGAGCCACAGGGACCGGCTGCTGGAGCGGATGGCAGAACCGGGCCTGGAGGGTGGCTCCGCCGAAGAGTCGTCGCGCCCGGCCGCCCAGCTCGTGTTCTGTATCGACACGCGCTCCGAGGTCATCCGCCGGCACATCGAGGCGACCGGGCCGTACGAAACGCACGGCTACGCGGGCTTCTTCGGCATCCCGATGCGGTTCCAGGGCTACGACGCGGACGTCGCCGTCGACTCCTGTCCGCCCATCGTCGACGCCCAACATCGCATCGCCGAGCGCCCAACGAACGATGCCGCAACGGATCGGACCCAGTACGACCGGTGGCAGGGCATGCTGGATTCGGGCAAACAGCTGCTCACGTCGCTCAAGGCCAACACGGCGACGGCGTTCAGCTTCGTCGAGAACGCCGGCGCGGGCTACGGGGCCGCACTCGCCGCGCGGACGCTCCTGCCGGCCCGCGTCGACGACCTGCTCGGGGCGGCCGACCGCGCGCCCGACACATACGAGTTCTGTGAGCCCTCCGTGGACTACAATCCGGACTCGGTCAACGCGCTCCGTGAGGGACTCACCATCGAGGAGAAGGTCGACTACGCCGAGACGGCCTTCGACCTGATGGGCTGGGAGACGTTCGCCCGGCTCGTCGTGTTCACCGGCCACGCCAGCGAGACGACGAACAACCCGTTCGATTCCAGTCTCGATTGCGGCGCCTGCGCCGGCAACGCCGGCGGCCCGAACGCGCGCGTCCTCGCGAGCATCTGCAACGACGAGGACGTCAAGGACGAACTCCGCGACCGCGGGTTCGACGTCCCTGGCGACACTGTGTTCCTCGCCGCCGAACACAACACGACGACGGACGAGATCACTCTCTTCGACGGCGACGTCCCTGCGAGCCACCAGGACGACCTCGAGCGCCTGCGCGAGGACCTCGCGCAGGCGCAGGCCCGCGCCACGGCGGAGCGGACCGACTCGACGACGGACGGGTCCCCCGACGGCGACGGCGTTCGCGAGGCAGAGCGCCGCGCCGCGGACTGGGCGGAGACGCGTCCCGAGTGGGGACTCGCTGGCAACTCCTCGTTCGTCATCGGCCCGCGCGAGCTGACCGCCGACGAGGACCTCGACGGCCGCGCGTTCCTCCACTCGTACGACTGGCGGACCGACTCCGAGGGCGACGCCCTCGAAGCGATCATGACCGGGCCGCTCGTCGTGACCCAGTGGATCAACAACCAGTACTACTTCGCGACCGTCGACAACGCCGTCTACGGCAGTGGCTCCAAGGTGACACAGAACCCCGTCGGCAACGTCGGCGTGTTCCAGGGGAACGGCGGTGACCTGATGACCGGGCTCCCGCTGCAGTCCCTCTACGCCGACGCGGACCAGCAACACCACCAGCCGCTGCGCCTGACGGCGCTGATTCATGCGCCGGTCGAGCAAGTCCTCGACGTACTCCGGCAACACGAACAGCTTACGCAGCTCCTCGACAACGGCTGGATTCAGCTGACGGTGCTGGACCCCGAACAGGACAACGCCCCGTTCCATTACGAGGGCGAACTCGAATTCGAGCCCGCAGCGGTCGAGCCGGTCGCACCCGACCCGGCTCCGGCTGTTTCCGGCGAAGCGGCTGATTAGATAGGCAACTAGCCAGACCGAAGCTGTTGGAGGACCTTTTTCGCGGTCGTCGCTAAGTCAGCACAGTGAGAGTCGCCGACTCGTTTGGTCCTGACCCACCGGATTTCCGAAGGCAATAGCGGCGAAACGCTATTGGCCTATTCGCTCGCGCACACCTGGTGACCGACTGTGGAGTCACCGGGGGCGGCAGGGGCCATACACGTCGATCGTATCGCTCCAGCAACCTTTATTGGTCGGCAGAGGGCTCTTCCTCCGTGTCATTTCCCCGGGCCGAGCTGATCGACGACCTCTACGAAGAAGTCGCCGGGTACGACCTCGTCGTCGTGCCGGACGCGCCGCTCGCGAGCGCGCTGAATCGGCGCATCGACCGGCCGCATCTCGGATCGTTTGTGGTCACTCCCCGTCGGCTTGCGGCGGGTCGTCGAGAGGAGTCCGAGGACCGCATCGCCTTCCTCGAACTCGTTGAACGGACCGAATTCGACTGGAAGCGCGGTGCCTACGCCATCGGGAACATCCTCCAGTGCTGGGAACATCAGGGCCGTCTCGAGGCAATCCTGGACTACGATGCGTACGTCGACGACGCTACCCGACAGGCGGTCGAGCACATCGCCGACCTCGACACGACGTCGGGGCGACTCACTGACTACCGGATCGACGGTGACCAGGAAGTCGCCGTCGTCGGCGACGACCAGCTGACGGAGCTGGAACGATCGATCCTCCCCGACGAGTACGAGACGTTCGACCCGTTCGAGGAGGGCGAGTTCGACCGGCCCCCGTTCCACATCTTCGACTCGTCGACGGCCATCGTCGACACCGTCGTCGACGCCGTCACCGAGGAGAACGCCGACGACGTCGCGGTCGTGCTCGATCGGGGCAGCGAGTTCTCCGCGCTCGTCGAGTCCGCGCTCGAGGCCGAAAGCATCCCGTTCTACGGCGGGCCGGGATTCATCGACGACCCCGACCATCGGGCGTTCGTCCAGCTACTCAGGGCGGCCCACGGCGGGACGGATACGCGCGTCGGCGAGATACGACCGATCCTGACGCGCCTCGGCGTCTCGGTCGCCGTCGACCACGACGAGAAGCGACTGTACGAGATCGAGAACGACTCGCTCGACTGGGTCGTCGCGTTCTGTGAACGCATCGGGGACCGGACCTTCGGTGAGGCGCTCAGTGCATTCGAAGAACAGGCAGGCTGCCAGCTGGGGGCGTTCCGCGACGAACTGGAAACGCTCTGGATCGCTGACGCGCTGGCGACCGAGCAGGCGGTGGACGAGTTAGTGTTCTACCTGCAAAGCTACGAGGTTCCCGTCGACCGCGAGAACGTCGGGGTACTGCTCGCGGACGCGAAGTCGGCCGCGTTCGTCGACCGCCCGCTGGTCTTCTACCTGGGCCTCGACGAGGACTGGACGCATTCGGCGCCGCGACGTCCGTGGGTCGACCAGGACGCGCAGTACACGCGCAACGTCCAGCAGTTCCAGCTCCTCCTCCAGAGTGGGGCGAAGCAGTACTATCTCGTGCAGGATTCGAAGGGTGGGTCGCCGGTGACGCCCTGTCTCTACTTCGAGGAACTGCTCGACGAGGAGTTCGAGCGCTTCAGCGACCTGGAGTCACACCCACATGCTCGCCGGTTCGACCGCGGCGGCGACGGAGACGCGTTCGAGACGGAACCGGTCGATGCGACTCCCACCGAGGTGTCGACCGTCAGCCAGTCGAGCCTCGGAACGTACGTCAACTCTCCTCGAGACCACTTTTTCGGCAGGCTCGTCGACAGCCCGGACAAGGACTACTTCAGGGAGGGAAACCTCTTCCACGATTTCGCGGAGTTCTACGTCACCCACCCCGACTTCGTCGACGACCGCATCATCGACGACGTCGTGGAGCATATCCTCGAGGAAACCCGACCGTTCGTCCGATCGGTCGACGAGGCGACGCGACGGACGAAATACCGCGCCGGGCTGGAGACCATCGTCGCGTACTTCGAGGAGAACGCCCCCGTCGACGGCGAGTTCCTCACCGCCACGAGCGGCTGGGGGAGGAACGTCTTCGCGGAGCGCTTCGACAGACCCGTCGACTCGCCCGTTACCGAGCGATGGTTCGAGAACGAGGCGCTGGGGTTGAAGGGGAAGATCGACCTGATTCACTCGCCATCGCGGCTGATCGACTACAAGAGCGGCCGACGCAAGAGCGCCGCACGGATCGTCAAGAACTCGGCGCTGGATCCGCCCAGCGATTCGCCAAACTTCCAGGCGCTACTCTATCTCACGCACTGGCGCTCACAGTATCCCGACCGGGAGCTGGAGTTCACGTTCTTCCACTTCCTCGAGACGCTCGACGACGTGGTCGCCGGCGAAGCCGACCTCGACGACACGCTGACGACCGTCTCGTACTTCCCGGTGCCGTTCAAGAAGCACGCGCGCTCGAAGGTGTTCTTCGACGAACTGGTCGAGGACGGCGCGAACGACTGTCGGAAGACGCTCTCGAAGGTCGAGTACGAGGACTATGCCGCGGTGTTCGACGAGGCAACCCTTCCGGAGACGACCGACAGCGACGAACTCATAAACTCGCCGTTCGGCGAGACGCTGCGTACGAGAATGAAAGAACACGTGGGCGACTACAAGTACGTCGAGTCGGGGTGTAAGCAGGCCATGCGCCAGTTGACGCGCGTTCGCGGGCGGACCTTCTTCGAGGACGACCTCGACGGGTTCGAGGCGTTCGTCGACGAGCGCCTCGAGGAGTTGAATCGCCGCCGCGCCGGCGAGGAACGCTTCCCCGTGGAGGGGCTCGTCGGCGAGCCGAACTACCGCTACGTGGACAACCGCGACCTACTCTTGGAGGGTGACCGATGACCGACCTCGAACCAAACGAGCAGCAACAGGAACTCATCGATAGCACGGACGGTCTCTACCTCGTCGACGCCGGCGCTGGAACTGGCAAGACGTTCACCGTGACGCGTCGCTACGCCTACATCGTCTCTCAGGGCGGTGTCGATCCAGAGGATGTTCTCTTGGTGACGTTCACGAACAACGCGGCCGCCGAGATGAAAGAGCGCATCGTCGGGAACTGCCACTATGGGATGCGTGAACTCGCGGACGCCCCCATCCAGACGTTCCACTCGCTGTGTCACGACGTCCTCGAAGAGCACGGTCACGCCGCGCCAACCTATCTCGGTATCGACGACCGCATCACCGGGTCGACGCGCATCATCGAGGACGAACTAGTCGAGCAAGCGCTGTTTGGCGAGTTTATCGACCGATTCAGCGACGACCATCCCGAGTACGACGACGTCTTCCGCGCACTCGGTGAGCCCAGAGAGCTGCTCGATCTCATCAATCAACTCGCAGCGAAGGGCGTGTTCCCCGACGCTGAGGGCTGGTACAGGGACGGCGAGCGGCACCTCGACGGCGACTTCGCCGCGTTCAAACAGCTGTTCGACGAGCTGAACGAACCGCGGAACGGCGGGAGCAAGCAGTCGCTGCTCCGGTCGAAACTCGGCCGGTACGGTCGAAATAAGACCTACCTGCCTGATGCACCCGAGAAGTCGGAGATTCGCGGCAGCGGCAAGCAGGTGCCCGACGGCCTCGCGCGACGCGTCTTTGAGGAGGACCGGGAGGAACTGAAGCAGTTCGTCCACGATGTCTACCACGAATACCTGCGATTCGCGCTGCGGCGGAACTACCTGAACTTCGGGATGCTCCAGCTGTTCGCGTTCGTCCTGCTCTGCGAGAACCACGAACTGCGCGACGATGTCGCGTTCGAGTATGTGATGATCGACGAGTTCCAGGACTCCAGCGAAATCCAGTTCAAGCTCGCACTCCTGCTCGCGGGCACCAACAAGATCTGCGTTGTCGGAGACTGGAAGCAGAGCATCTACAGCTTCCAGTACGCCGACGTCGACAACATCGTCGAGTTCGAAGACCGCTTCGATCGGTTCGTCGACCAGCTGAACAGCGACCATGAACGCATCTCGTTCCCGACGAGGCCCGTCACCACCATCGAACTCATCGAGAACTACCGCTCCACCCAGGAGATTCTCGACTTCTCAGAACACGGCCTTCGAGTCCCCGCGGCGAATCGCGACGACGTCGACGTCGAGGCGGTCGACGACCGCATCGTCTCGCTGGAGTCGAACGCGGACCATGAGAACACCACCATCGAGGCCGTCCAGAGCGACGAAGAGCAGGAGGCGGTATTGGCGAAGATCCAGGAGATCGTCGGCAACGAGGACTACCGCGTTGAGGACGAAGACGGTGCGCTCCGGGCGCCGGAGTACGGTGACATCGCTGTCCTGACGCGCACTCGTGACTTTGGGCGCGAGTTGCTGGGGACCGCCGAGGAGTACGGTTTGCCGATGGCGTACGAGGGTGGTATCGAGCTCTTCCGAACTGACCAGGCGAAGCTCCTGCTCGCCTGGCTGCGCATCCTCGAAGACGACATCGACCGCGGCTGGGCGGTTGTGCTTGAGCGAGCGGGCTATACGCTCGACGAGGTCGATGCGATCCTCGACAGGGGGAGGTACCCCGAGAACATGATCGCGTTCCGCGAGGAACTGCAGTCGATGGACACGCTCGGCGGGGTTGCACGGCGCGTGTTCGCCCGCTACGGCTGCAGTGGGCCGACCGCCGACGTGGTTCTCCAGACGCTCCAGTCGGTTCACAACGCCACGACGCAGACGCGAGGCGACCTCATCCGGTTTATCGAGCGCGGCATCGAGGCCGGAAGCACGCACGAGGTCCACGCGGGCGCAGGCACGAATTCGGTGACGGTCCAGACGATCCACGCCACGAAGGGCCTCGAGTACCCCATCGTCATCCTCGCGAACATGAACAGCGGTCGGTTCCCGCCGGGTGGCGGTGGGGGCAGCGTCATCACCTACGACGACCCCGTTGGGCTTCGCCAGCGTAAGGTGTACTCCGCGGACGCGCACGGGATGCCCCACGTCTACGACAACTGGCAGGCTGACGTCCTCGGGAACTGCGTCCCCCGGGACTACGACGAGGAACGCCGCCTTCTCTATGTCGCAATCACGCGAGCCGAGAGCCACGTCGTCTTCACCGCCGGCGAGGACCCGAACACCTTCATCGAGGAGCTCCCGGTCGAACTGGAGTCGGCCACACCCGAGGTCGCCGACGTGGCCGCAGGGGAGACGGAACAGACCGCACTGCAGGTCGACATCCCGGTTCCGGAGGGGCCGAGAGGCCACACGCCGCATACGCTCATGCGCGACGACGTCTTCGAGGACGTCGAGGGCGGTCGCGGCCCCGAGTTCGGGACGGAGGTCCACGACTTCGCCGAGGCGTACGCACTCGGTGAGGACGTCGAAATTGGGGACAGCGACGACAAGGCGAACGTCGCGGCGTTCCTCGACGGGCTCGACGGCGAGTTACTGGTCGAGGAGGATGCCTACCTCCCCCTCACGGTCGACGGGGAGCGCGTGACGATCTCGGGCGTCGTCGACCTCGTGCACGTGACGCCTAACCGCGTCGAGATCGTCGACTACAAGACCGACCTCGGGCGTCAGGCTGAACCCGAGTACCGGAAGCAGCTCAGTGTCTACTTTCACGTTGCGAGGGAGGTCTACCCGGATCGGGAAATTGGGGCGAGTATCCTGTATACGGCGTCGGGTAGCCGTCAGCGGATTGAGCCGCTTGGGGAGGACGAGCTTCGGGAGCTCGTTGAGGTATCGGAATCGACGTCAACAGGAGATACTGAGCAGTGAGCCCACTGTTCGAGAGGGGCCTTTGACTTGGGTGATCACTCTGTGAGAGGCGAGGCCGACATCTGGTACGAATCTCCCGCGGTCGTCAGTGAGTGGCTATAAAGAACGCAGTGGTAGCTGTTGGATTCAGATCATCACGAAAACGAATGGGCGCTGCAGGATTTGAACCCGCGACAGCCTGGTCCGAAGCCAGGTACTCTGTCCAAGCTGAGCTAAGCGCCCTGCACCCATCGATACTCCGTTCGCCCGCTTAAGTCCCGCGATTCGAAACCGCCTGCCGACTCCACGCCTTTTAAGCGGGCGGCCGGAGCAGGCACGGGTATGACCCTAACGCGTCGCCTGCGGGGGTACCTCGACCTCACCCGCCCCGGCAACGTCGTCGCTGCGGGTGTCCTCACGTTCACGGGGGCGTACGTCGCGGGCGGGGCGGTCGCGGTTAACGTAGTCGCGGTCGGCGCAGCGGTGCTGGCGACGATGTTCGCCACCGGCGCGGGCAATGCGATCAACGACTACTTCGACCGCGAGATCGACCGCGTGAACGATCCGCAGCGCCCGATTCCCCGGGGGGCCGTTTCGCCGCGGGAGGCGCTCGCGTTCAGCGTGGCGCTGTTCCTGGGAGCTATCGGCTGCGCGCTGTTCCTCCCACTCACGGCGATCGCCATCGCCGTGTTCAATCTGCTGCTGCTGGTCGCGTACACGAAGCTGTTCAAGGGGACCCCCGGCGTCGGCAACGTCGTCGTCGGCTTTCTGACGGGGTCGACGTTCCTCTTCGGGGGCGCGGCCGTTGGTGCGCCCTTCGGCGCGGCGACGCTGTTCGTCCTCGCGGCGATCGCAACGCTCACGCGCGAGATCGTCAAGGACGTCGAGGATCTTACCGGCGACCGGGAGCAGGGGCTGAACACGCTCCCGATCGCCATCGGCGAGGTTGCTGCACTGCGGATCGGGGTGGCAGCGATGGTCGTTGCGGTGCTCGCGAGCGCCGTTCCGTACGTGCAGGGAAGCTTCGGCGTCGCCTATCTCGCGATCGTGATCCCCGCGGATCTGGTAATGTTACACGGGACGAAACGGGCCTTTGCCGACCCCGAGACCGCCCAACACCGGATAAAAGCCGGAATGTTGCTCGCAGTCGTGGCATTTATCGTAGGGCGGTACGTCGCCTGAATGTGAGCGAATGCTTCGTGCCCACGGATCACCCGATCAAAAAGCATAATATATGCACGAGGCATGGTTCCTACAGTTGATGAGGCTGGGTTGGACGGCACGTCGGCAGCGTTCGTGGCCGCAGGCTGGCCGTAGCACGACGAGGCGCCCGCATGTATGACCTCAACCCCCATCTCGACGCGGAGGTCGAGCCGGGAACGAACCTCCTCCTCACCGGTCCGCCACTCACTGGTAAACGCAGCATCGCGCTCGACATTCTCGCCGACGGCACCCGCGATGGCGATGGTGCGATCGTCGTCACGACGAAGGACAGCGCCGACCGGATCCTGAAAGACTACAAGAAGCGCGTCGAGTACGAGGGCAACCCAGTCGCCGTCGTCGACTGCGTCACCCGCCAGCAGGGCGTCGGCGACGTCCGCGAGGATGACCGCATCAAGTACACGTCCTCTCCCGTCGACATGACGGGTATCGGTATCAAGCTCTCCGAGTTTCTCGAGGTGTTCTACCGCAATCAGGGCATCGAGCAGAACCGGATCATGCTCCACTCGCTGTCGACCCTGCTGATGTACTCCGACCTGCAGACGGTGTTCCGGTTCCTCCACGTGTTCACCGGCCGGATCCAGAGCGTCGACGGACTCGGGCTGTTCTGTATCGATTCGACGGCCCACGACGACCAGACGATGAACACGCTCAAACAGCTGTTCGACGGCATCGTTGTGACGAGCGAGGACGAAGAGCCGAAGATCCGGCTCGCCCAGTAGTAGCTCATAGCTTTTTGCGGCCGGCGGTCGAAGTCCAGCACATGAGCGCCAGCGACGACCTGTTGCGCGAACTGCTCGGAGCCGAGACGGTAGCCGTGGTCGGCTGTTCGCGGAATCCCGGTAAGGCCGCCCACCAGATACCGGCGTACCTCCAGCGCGAGGGCTACCGGATCGTACCGGTGAACCCGTTCGCCGACGAGGTGCTCGGTGAGCCGGCCTCCGACAGCCTCACCGATCTTCCGCGTGATCTCGAGATAGACGTCGTCGACGTCTTCCGGCCGAGCGACGAGGTGCCGGCCGTCGTCGACGACGCGCTCGAACGTCGGGACGAGGCCGGCGACGTTGGCGGCCTCTGGCTCCAGCAGGGAATCCGTAACGACCAAGCTGCGGCGCGTGCCGAGGCCGCCGGTATCGCCGTCGTCCAGGACCGCTGTATGAAGGTCGAACACCGGCGACTGTTCGATTAAGTTCTGGTCAGGCGACGTGGAGTGGGGTTCTTCGGTTGATTGAGTGGCTTGGCTTCCGCACTGCCAACCAAACCGCGAACGTCCCGGCGGCTGAACAGTTTCAGTTATAAATAAGATCGGTCGTCGTCGATAGCGACACCACTCAGCATGTCCAGAAAGCCCCAGCCGCTGATGCGTGCGCTTTCTGCGAGGTTTGCTCGGTTTACATCGGGAGCGATACCACTCGGGATACCCAGAAAGCCCCAGCCGCTGAGGCGGTCGCTTTCTGCGTGGTTTGGTTGGTCAGCATCGCGAGCGACACCACTCGGCACACCCAGAAAGCCCCAGCCGCTGAGGCGGTCGCGCTGCTCGCTGCGCTCCTCGCCCGCCTCGTTCACTGCGTTTACTCGGCGGGACTGCGGTGCTAGCGTCGCAGGGCGTCCCGCTCAGCGACTGCCCCTTTCAGTCCCACCCAGGAGTGGTGGCCGTGGCGTCGCGCGCGGCGGTTGCGCCACCGTGGTCGCTCGCCGGCTGCGAGGCGTGCGATGCGGAGGTGGTTGGCGCGCGCGAGCAACGCGTGCGAGGGAGGCCGGTGGCGCGCCGCGCGGTGCGGTGCCGGCGCGCCCCGGCCGAGGCTGGGGAGGGCCGAGGCTTGCGGTAGCTGTGCGGTGCTGTCGCGTCGGCTGTGCGGTTGCGGTCCTGGCGGACTGAAAGGGCGATGGCCGGTCGCGGTGTAACGGAGTCGCTCCGGCGACCCCTATCCGCGGCGGGCGGTGCTGAGAGCCGCGGATATGTCGCGGAGCGACCGCGAGCGGCCGAGGGCTTTCTGGGAGTCCGCGGTGCTGTAGAGAGCAAGCCCGTATCACCTGCCCAAGCCTGCGCATAGTGAGCGGCCGAGGGCTTTCTGGGAGTCCGCGGTGCTGTCAAGAGCAAGCCCGTATCACCTGCCCAAACCCACGTATAGCGACTGGCCGGGGGCTCTCAGACTGTTATAATCAAGTGCAGGAGCATCTAACCCTTTTAAACCGGTTTATAAGAAAGTGCGTTTGAGAAGTCACGTCCCCGTTCGACTTCTATTCACCGTTCAACAACTATCCTTCCCACTCTTCGAAGGAGCGATAGACCCCCTTCGAGAGGTAGCGCTCGGAGGAATCCGGGAACACAGTAACCACACTATCGTACGGCGCGTCGATCTCGCCGTCGCGGATGCGCTCGGCGACGTCGATCGCGGCGAGGCTGTTGGCTGCGGCCGACGAGGCGACGAGTTGGCCCTCCTCGGCGGCGAGCCGTTGCATCTCCTCGTGGGTGTCATCGTCCGGGATCGTGTGGATCTCGTCGACGATCTCCGGGTCGAAGAGGACGTTCGTCTCGATGTCGTGCGTGCCGATCCCCTCGGTCTTGTAGTCGTCCCCGTCGACCTCCTCGCCGAAGAACTCCCGGTAGGTCGACCCCTCGGGCTCGACGGCACCGACGTAGGTATCGGGGTGCTGCTCGCGGAGGTACTCGGCCATCCCCATCAGCGTCCCCCCGGTGCCCGTGCCGGCGACGACGGCGCCGACCTCGCCGTCGAGGGCCTCGTGTACCTCCGGGCCGGTGTGCTCGTAGTGGGCCTCCTTGTTCAGGGGGTTCTTGAACTGTTGAGGGACCGCAGCGTTGTCGAGCTCGCTCGCGAGCTTGTGGGCGCGCTCGATGGCGTAGCCCATCCCGTCCTCGCTCGGGGTGTTGATCACTTCCGCGCCGAGCGCGCGCATCAGCTGCTGCTTCTCGACGGAGAACCGTTCGGGCACGACGAAGATAGCCTCGAGGTCGAGCTGCCCGGCGGCGACGGCGATGCCGATGCCGGTGTTGCCGGCGGTCGGCTCGATGATGGTCCCGCCGGGGTCGACGTCGCCCCGCTCCAGCATCCGCTCGAGCATGTGCTTCCCGATGCGGTCCTTGATGCTCGCACCGGGGTTGAACGACTCGAGCTTCGCGTACACCGGCACCTCGTCCGGCGAGGCCTGCACGCGGACGAGCGGCGTTTCCCCGATCGTCTCCAGAACGGACGAGAGGGGCTCCCGATGGGTGGTCATATCCGGTAAAAGGGATGGCGCTTTGTGTAGGTTTCCATCCGCAGTATTCGAACCGGAAGGTAGCCGACTCGAATCGGACTAACCCGACAGCGGCGACGCTCGACTCCGGAACCGGCTACACGGTCCCTACTCCTCGTCGTCCGCTGTCGACTCGTCCTGCTCCGCTTCCGCGATGTGGACGTCCGTGCTGACGTCCTCGCGATCGACGCCGACCTCCTCGGCGATGGCGTCGAGGACCGCGCGCTGCTCGGCCATCTCGTTCTCCAGGCGCTGTACCCGGGTGGCGGTGTCGGCCACCATCTCCTGGGTGTCGTCGACCTCCTCGCGGAGCTCCGTCAGCTTCTCGTAGGTCTGTTCGGCTTTCTCTGCGACCGTCTGGATCTTTTTCGCCGTGCCGCCGAGTCCCATACGTGACAATAGGCACCCGGGTATGTGTGCGTTTCCGTTGGCGGGGTCGGCCATCGGTTGTCGCCACCGGTCCGCCGTGACCCGGATCGTTACGGCCCGGGTCCATCGTGGCCCACCCCATCCCACCCCACCCCACCCCATCCCACCCCACCCCGACGCGTCGCGGGCGGTGGGCTTTTGCCCCAACCTCCCCCATGACGGGTATGAGCGTCGAGCGGGTCCTCCTGACCAACGACGATGGGATTCACACGGTCGGCTTTCGCGCGCTGTACGACGCCCTGGCCGACGAGTACGAGGTCGTGGCGGTCGCGCCCGCCGACGACCAGAGCGCCGTCGGCCGGTCGCTCTCGAACGACGTGACGGTCCACGAACACGAACTCGGCTACGCGGTCGAGGGCACGCCCGCCGACTGCGTCGTCGCCGGGCTGGGCGAGCTCTACCCCGAGGCCGACGCCGTCGTCTCCGGCTGTAACAAGGGCGCGAACCTCGGCCAGTACGTCCTGGGTCGCTCGGGCACCGTCTCCGCGGCCGTCGAGGGCGCGTTCTTCGACGTCCCCGCCATCGCGACCTCGCTGTACGTCCCCGGCGGCGACGACTGGTGGAAACGCGACCTCGACCGCGGCCACTACCAGCACGCGGCGCACGCGACGCGGTACCTCCTCGACCACGCCGTCGACGCCGGCGTCTTCGACGAGGCCGACTACCTGAACGTCAACGCGCCGATGGCCGACGGCGACGCCGCACCCAGGCCGGACGAGGGCGTCGCGCCGATGGACGTGACGAAGCCCTCCACGCTGTACGAGATGGGCGCGACGCGCGACGGCGAGGAGATCACCCTCCACGACCGCATCTGGGACCGGATGCGCGAAGGCGATGTGCCAGACCCCGAGGGCACCGACCGGCGAGCGATCGTCGAGGGCCACGTCTCCGTCTCGCCGTTGACGGCGCCGCATACGACGGAGCTCCACGACGCCCTCGACGGGCTGGCGAGCGCATACGACGACCTGGAGCCGCCCGCGAGTGAGATACGATAAGCCCGTCGGCCTCGGGGTCGCAGCCGACGGACGCAACAGTGAAAACGTGCAATCGATGCGGATCCCCACACACGATACGGCGCACCATTTCCTCGACGCCGCGAAGAAGAACCTGAAGTGACTAGCGAAGCGTCGCCCCGCGGTCGAGCAGCGTCTCGAACGCCTCCACGTGTTCCTCGACACGCGTAGCTCTCGCGCTCGCGGGTTCGCCGGTCATCTCCGACCCGACGTGCCGGGCGAGTCGCATCCGTGCGAGCAGTTCGTAACAGTCCCAGCGCGCCGAGTCGGTCGGAAAGTCGCCGTATCCCTCCCGGAACGCGGCTCGCAGCGACCCCCGCCGGTCCGGATCGATGCCGTAGCCGTCCGTGAGCACCGCGAGAGTCATTACGACGTCCCAGAGCGGATCCCCGGCCATCGGCCGCTCCCAGTCCAGGACCGCGACGGTGACGCGGTCTCCCTCAGGGTCGATACAGAGGTTGTCGAGCCGATAGTCTCCGTGGACGAGCGTCGGCCCGACCGCGTCGAAGTCGATGCGTTCGACCAGTTCGTCTCCACGGTCCGCGACCCTGTCGACGAGGTCCGCAAACGGAGTATTCTGTAGCTCCGCGCACTGGCGGTCGAAGGACGCCCGGATCAGATCGCGATACACCCGTGCCTCGCTCACGAGCAAGTCATCGGTCTCGACGGCGACATGGCCGAACTCCGGAAGCGTGAACTCGTGAAGTGCGGCCTGGTGCTCGCCGGCTTCCCGACAGACGCGGTCGGCGACCGTCGGCGGCAGCTTCCGAACCGAGTCGTACTCGGCGTCCTCGACGAACTCGAACACCGCGAATGGGTAGCCGAGCGGATCGCACCCGGTGGCGTGGACCTGGGGGACCGGGATCCGGCTTTCCCTGCCGACAATCCGTTGGACTCCGATTTCCGCGTGAAATCGGTCAGGGAAGCGCGTGCCCACCTTCAGGAAGCGGGTGCGACCGTCGGCGAAGTCAACACGATAGCTGTGGTTCTGTCCCACCTCGATGCGGGAAAGGACCCGCACGGTCCCCCCGCAGGCTCGAGTGGCAGCGTCGGCAATGGCGCTACGCGTGAACATCGCTGCTCCTGAGGTGGGCCAACCGAAGGGCGCGTCGGCTCATGCGTGCCATCGGACGGGGGCCGGCAAAAATCCCGGGCCAGGAATCGGCGACGAACTCCAAGGACGAGCGAAAATCCACGTCCCGTGCACGGGCGCGTCGTGACCGTGGAATCGGGTCGCGAGTTACTCGCCGCCGTCGCTGACGGTGACCTGCGCCTCGCGGACGATGCTGTCGCCCATCTCGTAGCCGGGTTGGTACAGCTCGGCGATAGTTCCCTCCGGCTGGTCGCTCTCCACGCGGAGCATCACCTGGTGTCGCGTCGGGTCGACCTCCTCGCCGGGTTCGGGCTCGATGGGCTCGACGTTCTCCTCGGCGAGCACGCGGTCGAACTCCTCCAGCGTCGACTCGACGCCGGGGCGGATGTCCGTCCCTTCCTCCTGCTCGAGCGCGCGAATCAGGTTGTCCCGCACGTCGACGATCTGCTCGACGAAGTCCGCGGCCGCCCGCTCTTTGATCTGCTGGCGCTTCTTCTTCTGGCGCTGCTTGTAGTTCTGGAAATCCGCCTGCTTGCGCTTCAGGCGTTCAGTGAGGTCATCGATCTCCTCGGTCGCCTCCGCAAGTTCGGTCTCGAGCTCCGCCACGCGAGTCTCGAGTTCCGCGACGTCGGCCGCGACCGCCTCGTCGTAGTTCGCGACGCGTGCCGCGAGCCCGTCGTCGAGAGTCGGCTCTGTCTCGGCTGCCGTTTCCTCGTCGGCTTCGGCTGTTTCCGGCTCTTCCGAGGGCTCGGCGCCCTCCTCGTCGGTTGCCGACACCGACTCGTTTGCCTCGGCGGACTCGTCCGGCTCCTCGGCGTCGGCGTCGTCGGCTGCTTCGACGTCGATCTCGACGGCGTCGTCCTCGCTCATACGGGATCGGAGGCCTTCGGCGGGCTTAAGACTTGCAGAACGCGGGTCGATCCGACGGTAACTACTTGGGCCGATCCGAGGGCACCCAACCCACGTGGAAAGCGCAACGTCTACCCCGACCACACCGCTGGCTGGAACCGTGTCACGGCTACGCGACGTCGGAATGTACACCGCGCTTGCGCTGGGGTGGGGGACGACGTTCGCCGCGGTCGAAGTCGCCCTCGCCGCGTTTCCCCCGCTGGTGCTGATGGCGGTCCGGTACTACCTCGCCGGGGCGGTCCTCCTCGGCTACGTCGCGACCACCGGCCACGACTGGCGACCGTCGACGACGGGTGACCTCATCGGGATCGCCGGGGGGAGCGTTTTCTGGATCGCCCTCGGAAACGGGGTCTGGTTCATCGGCCAGGCACTCACGACGAGCGTCCTCTCGGGCCTGATGGCGGGGCTGATCCCGATAGCGACGGTCGTGTTCTCCTGGCAGTTGCTCCCGGAGGAGCGCCTGACCCCGACGTCGCTGGTCGGGCTCCTGGTCAGCTTCGCCGGCGCCCTGCTCATCGTTCGGCCGCCCGGCGGGTTCGTCGTCGATTCGGGCTTCCTCGGCAAGGCGATACTGCTCGTCGGCGTAGCCGGGTCGGGGCTGGGCAGCGTCCTGATCCGGCGAGCGGCCGGGTCGATCACGAACACCGCCCGGACGGGCTGGGCCGTACTCTTCGGGGCGATCATCATCCACGGGCTGGCTCTGCTCGTCGGACAGGGATGGCCCGCGGAGGTGACGACCTCGCTCGGGGCAGTGCTGTATCTCGCGCTTCCGGCGACGGTCGTAGCCTATACGTGCTTCTTCGATCTCCTTAGCCGGAATCCGGCCATCGACGTCACCCTCGTGACGTATCTCGTGCCCATCATCCCCGCCATCACCGGCCGAACCCTGTTCGGCGAACCGCTGACCGCGACCATGATCAGCGGCTTCGTGGTCGTCCTCGTGGGGTTTCTGCTGTTGAAGCACCAGGAGCTTCGGCGGGAGCTGACTCGCTATCGCCCCGGTCGATAGCCAGCTGGTTCTCGACCGGATTCCGCCCCAGCAGGAATCACTGCCGATCCCGTTCCGACGGTTTATATGCCATCCCGGTACGAACCCTCGACAATGACCGCACCGAACCGGAACACGCTCTGGGCGAGGGCGCTCGTCGACGAGCTAGCGGCGGCCGGCGTCGACGCCGTCGTCGTCTCTCCCGGCAGTCGCTCGACGCCGCTGACGATGGCCGCCGCGCGCCATGAGGACATCCATATCTTCTCCCAGCTCGACGAGCGTTCGGCCGCCTTCTTCGCCCTCGGCCGCGCGCGACGTACGGGCGAGGTGACCCCGCTCATCTGCACGTCCGGCACCGCGGCAGCGAACTACCACCCGGCCGTGGTCGAAGCGAACCAGGCCCGCGTTCCCCTGCTGTGTCTGACCGCCGACCGCCCGCCGGCGCTCCGTGACTCCGGCGCGAACCAGACCATCGACCAGGAGAAGCTCTACGGCGACGCCGTCCGCTTTTATAAGGACCTCCCGGAACCCGAGGCCGACGAGCGAAAGCTCCGGTCGCTCCGCACGACAGTCGCGCAGGGCCTCGCCGCCGCGGAGGGCGCCAACGCCGGCCCCGTTCACCTCAACGTTCCGTTCAGCAAACCGCTCGAGCCGACGCGCGTGCCCGGCGACGTGCCCGAGGGCCTCCCCAGCGAGGCCGAGCACGGCCGCGACGGGGCCCACGTCTCGCGCAACGACGGCGTCCCGGAGCTCGACGACCGGAGCCTCCGCGAACTCGCGCACGGTCTCGACGTCGACCGCGGGCTCATCGTCGCCGGCCCCGCCGACCCGCCCGGACTCGACCCCGAAGCAGTGACAGCCCTGTCGCACGCGACGGGCTTCCCCATCCTCGCGGACCCGCTTTCCGGCGTCCGATTCGGCGGCCACACCCGCGTCTCGCCCGTGATCGGTGGCTACGACGCCTACCTCTCCGCCGACATGGCCGAGTACGACGGCTGGGCCGACCCCGAAGCCGTGCTCCGACTGGGCGCGTCGCCCACCTCCAAACGACTCCGCAAGTACCTCGCCGCGACCGACGCGCGGCAGTACGTCGTCGACCCGACCGGCCGCTGGCGGGAGGCCGAGTTTCGGGCGACGGACCTCGTCGTCGCCGAGCCCTCGCGCCTCTGTGGCCGCCTCTCCCAGCTCGTCGCTGGCGGCAGTAGCTCGGGCGCCTGGCAGCGGCAGTGGACGGACGCCGACGACGTCGCGTTCGGGGGGCTCGAGGAGTCCGAAAACGCAGACTGGCCGGACGGTGAGCCGAGCGACGAGGACGGCTTCCTCGAAGGACGGGTGCTCGCGACGGTCGCTGAGGAACTCCCGGACCCGGCCACGTTATTCGTCTCGAACTCGATGCCCATCCGCGACCTCGACCGGTTCGCGGCGCCCTCGACGACGAGCGTGACCGCGCTCGGTAACCGCGGCGCCTCCGGCATCGACGGGATCACCTCGACTGCGCTCGGGGCCGGGTCGGCGACGACGGACGACCTTACGCTCGTTACCGGCGACCTGGCCTACTACCACGACATGAACGGCCTCCTCGCGCTGGATCGCTGTGACGTCGATGCGACGATCGTCCTGATCAACAACGACGGCGGCGGGATCTTCCACAAGCTCCCGGTCGAGGAGTTCGAGCCGACGTTCACGGAGCAGTTCAAGACCCCACACGGGCTCGACTTCGAGCCGACCGGCGAGCTGTACGACACCGAATTCACGCGTGTCGACGCCCGCGATCAGGCCGAACCTGCAGCGACCCAGCACCTCCGGGACCGATACTGCGAGGCCCGCGACAGCGAGGGCAGCCACGTGATCGAGGTCCTGACCGACGCCGAGGCGAGCCATCGGACGCGGGAAGCGCTCCGGGACGAGGTCGTCGACCGGGTGCGCCACCAGTGAGTCACCATCGCCGGCGGAGACCGGCTGGCGATCCCCCGTCGGGACAACCCCTAAGCCATCCCCCGCTCAATGCGGCGTATAGCCACGCTCGATGAAGGAGTTCCCCCCATTCCCCGAGGTGTCGAACGCGCCCAACGAGCTCTTCGCGGACGGCCACCTCTGGGTGCAGGAGCTCGTCGACGGCGTTCCGTTCCGATTCCGGGTGCTCGACTCCGGGCTCGTCCAGTTCGGCGACGCCGACGACGTCTTCGAACCGGGTACCGTCCCGCTCCGGCTTCGCCGCGCGGCCCGTCACGTTCGGGAGCAACTCGACCGCGAGGCGCTCCGGGATGCGGGCGCGAGCGTCGAGTCGGTCGTCTTCTTCGGCGTCGCCGTCGAGCCCCGTCGCGTCGACTACGACTGGCCAACGGCGCCCGCCTTCGCCGGCACCGACGTCTGGCAGGCGGACGAGGAGCAGTTCCTGTCGGTCGACGCCGTCGACCGCGTGTACGAGCGGCTCGGCCTCGCGTCAGTGCCCACCGTTGCGAAGGAAGTCCACGCACGCGACCTCGACCCCGAAAGCTACGCCGTTCCGACGTCGAGCTGGGCGGACGAACCCGCCGCTGGCGTCGTGTTCCGCGACAAAACTGGCCACAGGGCGATGCTCCGGAACCCCGACCTCGAATCTGCCGACGAGTCGGCGTCGGAGGCGCTTTCCCCGCCGGAACTCGTCGCGGAACGCATCACCGACGCCTGGCTCGACGAACTCGTGGCGGTCCACGACGTCGCGCTCGACCGGGTCGAGTTCGACGAGTTCGTTCGCCTCGCTACCGAGCGGCTCGTCACCGAACACGGCCACGAGTTGCGCGAGGACGTCGAACTCGTGGACGAGGAAGCCCTCAGGTCGGCCGTCGTCGAGCGGGTCGAACCGTATCTACGCGAAAACCGGGCCTGACCTGAACGGAGCTGACGGTCCAGGGGAGAATTATTCGTCGGTCTCGTCGGTTTCGTTAGCTTCGTCAGATTCGCCAGTTTCGCTAGCTTCGTCAGATTCGCCAGTTTCCTCAGTCCCGTCAAACTCGTCGAACCAGTCGTCGAGCTCCTCGAGCCGGTGGACTGCGCGCTCGGGGTTCGTGATCGAATGGTGTTCGTCAGGGTAGACGACCAGCTTCGCCGGCACGTCCTGCTTCTTGACGCTGACGTAGAGCTGTTCGGCCTGCGTTGGGGGACAGCGCCAGTCCTGGCCGCCGGCGGTGATCAATAGTGGTGTGTCGATGTCGCCGACGTCGGTGATCGACGAGATGGACCGGTAGGTGTCCTCGTCTTCCCAGGGAAGCCCGAAGTCGGCCTCCATCCGGTTGTGCGAGTCGCCGGTGCCGAAGTAGGAGTAACGGTCGTAGATGCCGTGTTCGGCGGCCGCGGCGCGGAACCGGTCGGACTCGGTGAGGGCGAACGCGGTCGTAACACCGCCATAGGAGAAGCCGGTGACGAACAGCCGGTCCGCGTTGGCCCAGCCGCGGTCGACGGCCTCGTCGACGCTGACGATGACGTCGAGCGGCTCTCGGGCGCCCCACTCGCCGCTGATCGACTCGCTGAACGGCTTGCCGTACGAGGAGCTCCCGCGATAGTTCGTTCGCACGACTGCGTAGCCCCGGTTCGTCCAGTGGAGATACGAGAACTTGTGCTGGGGCGCGTCGTACGAGACCGGGCCGCCGTGGATGGAGGCGATGGTCGGGAGCGGGTCGTCGTTGTCGTCGCCGTCGTCTGCCTCGGAATCGAAGTCAGCGGGGAGATAGACGAAGGCCTCGACCGCTTCGTGCTCGGCCCCGTCGCCACCGCTCTCGACGGTAATGCGCTTACAGCGAGGCGCGTCGTACCGCTCGAAGAGGTTCGCGTCGGAGCTGGTCAGCCGGACGAGCGGGTCGGCATCGCCGACGCCACGATCCACCTCGTCGACCGAGGGCTCGTCGTCGACAGCGTCGACAGCGAGCGTGTAGAGATCCGCGCCCTCGGCCGGATCGGAGACGACCATTGCGAGCGTGTCGGTGGTACCGTCGACCGTCGAGATCGTTCGGTACTCGCCCTGGCGACCGAAGACGCGCTCCGGGTCGTCGGCCGTCGCATCGAATCGGACGAGCCGCGTGAGCCCCTCGTCGCCGACGGCCGTCAGGAGGGTCTCGTCGTCGGTCCAGACGATCGGCCCGCCGCGGCCGGTCGGCCGATCCAGCGAGTCGGAGACGCTCCAGAACTCGTCCTCTGCATCGGAGGCGTACAGCTGGGTCGGCTCGTACATGTCGCCGGAGACGCGCCCGTAGAACGCGAGCCGGTCGCCGGACGGACTCCAGCGAACGCCGGAACACCGGAGTTCGCTTTCGGTGAGCTTCGTGAGGCCGGTGCCGTCCGGGCGGACAGTGTACACGTCCATCGCCTGGGTGTTGTCGGGCCGGTCCGTGCGGTTGGAGAGGAACGCGATCCGGTCGCCGTCCGGGCTCCAGGCCGGGCTGAGGCCGGTCCCGGGCTCGGAGGCGCCGCCGCCGTAGGCCTCGTCGAGCCGGGAGGTCTCTCGCGTTTCGACGTCGACGACGAACAGGTGCGTGGTCACGGTGTCGAGCCAGCCGCTGCCGTCGTACTTGTGCTGCAGCCGCCGCGTCTCGATCGGGCCGTCGTCGTCGAGCTGGTCGCGATACTCGCGCTCCTCGTCGGTCGGGTCTTCGGCCGCGACGACGATGCGCTCCCCGTCCGGTCCCCAGTCGAACTCAGAGACGCCCTCCTCGCGTGTGGTCACTTGCCGCGGGTCGCCGCCGAGCTCCAGGTCGTACACCCAGACCTGCGGTTTGGGTTCCTCCTCGGCATCGTCTGTTTTCGGCGAGTCAGCGTCCGAGTCGTCGCCAGCCGTCGAATCGTTACCGTTCGGAGACTCGGCCGCCGTCGATTCCGAGTCCGTCTCGACGGCGAGCTCGACGTCCTCCTCCCGGCTTGCGATGATGGCGAGTCTGGAGCCATCCGGGCTCCACTGCGGCGAGCTCGCGTCGGCGACGCGCGAGAGACGGTGTGGGTCGCGACTTCCGTCGGTCGGTGCGACGAACACCGAGGTGCGGCGGTCGTCCTCGTCGAGGTCGAAGTCGGTCGCGACGTACGCCACGCGGTCGCCATCTGGCGCGACGGCAACGTCGGAGAGGAGCGTCTGTTCGGCATAATCGGCGACTGATCGGTCGGCGTTGGGCATGCAACAGTCCGGGCGTGTCTGGCGTATAGGAATTCGGGTAGCGGTGGGTTGGGTGGGAAGTGAACGAATCTGCTTATAAATGAGTTCGGCTACCGTCGCTTGCGACACTACTTGGGACGTTGTGGAAGTCTCGATCGTTGACCGGGTGCTCGCGGTATTCGGTTGCTTGGTTGTCGTCGTCAGCGTCACCACTCTGCATGCCCAGAAAGCCCCAGCCGCTGAGACGGTCGCGCTTATAAATAAGGTCGACTCACGTCGCGAGCGACACCACTCGGCACCCCCAGAAAGCCCCAGCCGCTGACCGGTCGCGCTGCTCGCTGCGCTCCTCACAGCT
>JBDGPU010000052.1:14210-43240 GCA_042219525.1 Halopenitus sp. | reverse complement strand
ACGCCGACGACTCCTGTATCATCATCTGCAACATGGAGAACATCGACCCGATGGGGATCCACACGGGCGAGTCGACGGTCGTCACGCCCTCGCAGGTGATCCCGGACGACGGCCACCAGGAGATGCGCGACGCGGCGCTGGAGGTCATCCGCGACCTGGGCATCCAGGGCGGCTGTAACATCCAGTTCGCGTGGCGCGACGACGGCTCGCCCGGCGGCGAGTACCGCGTCGTCGAGGTGAACCCTCGCGTCTCCCGCTCCTCCGCGCTCGCGTCGAAGGCGACGGGCTACCCCATCGCCCGCGTCACGGCGAAGGTCGCGCTCGGAAAGCGCCTCCACGAGATCGACAACGAGATCACCGGCGAGACGACCGCCGCCTTCGAGCCCGCCATCGACTACGTCGTCACGAAGGTGCCGCGCTGGCCCATCGACAAGTTCGAGGACGTCGACTTCGAGCTCGGCACGGCGATGAAGTCCACCGGCGAGGCGATGGCCATCGGCCGCACCTTCGAGGAGAGCCTCCTCAAGGCGCTCCGCTCCTCCGAGTACGACCCCGCCGTCGACTGGGCGGACGTGAGCGACGAGGAGCTCGAGGAGGACTACCTGATCACGCCGACGCCCGACCGCCCGTACGCGATGTTCGAGGCGTTCGACCGCGGCTACACGGTCGAGGAAGTCGTCGAACTCACGGACATCTACGAGTGGTACGTCGAGCGCTTCGCCCACGTCGCCGAGGCCGAGGAACGCGCCCAGCACGGCGAGTTCACCGAGGCCGCGACGACTGGCCACACGAACGCCGAAATCGCGGACGTCGCATCCGGTGGTGAGGAACAGGAAACCAGCGAGGACGTCGCGACCGACGGCGGCGACACCGCAACTGCGGACGTCTCCGTCGACGAGGTCGAGAGCGCGGTTCCCCACCGCACGTACAAGCAGGTCGACACCTGCGCCGGCGAGTTCGAGGCGACGACGCCGTACTACTACTCCGCGCGCCAGCCCGAGTGGATGGCCGGCGACGGGCGCCCCGACGACGACTGGGGCGAGCTTCGCGTCGACCCCGACGTCGAGAGCGTCGTCGTGGTCGGCGGCGGCCCGATCCGCATCGGGCAGGGCGTCGAGTTCGACTACTGCGCGGTCCACGCGGTCCGCGCGCTGCGCGAGCAGGGCATCGAGGCCCACGTCGTCAACAACAACCCCGAGACGGTGTCGACCGACTACGACACCTCCGACGGGCTGTTCTTCGAGCCCATCACCGCCGAGGAGGTCGCCGACGTCATCGAGGCGACCGGCGCCGACGGCGTGATGGTCCAGTTCGGCGGCCAGACCTCCGTCAACGTCGGCGAACCGCTCGAGGACGAGCTGGATCGCCGTGGACTCGACTGCGACATCATGGGCACCAGCGTCGAGGCGATGGACCTCGCCGAAGACCGCAACCGCTTCAACGAGCTGATGGAGGAGCGGGGCATCAGCCAGCCGATCGGCGGCACGGCGACGAGCCGCGAGGAGGCCCTCGAACTGGCCCACGACGTCGGCTACCCGGTCCTCGTGCGTCCCTCCTACGTGCTCGGCGGCCGCGCGATGCGCGTCGTCGACGACGACGAGGAGCTGGAACACTACATCGACGAGGCGGTCCGCGTCTCGCCGGACAAGCCCATCCTCGTCGACAACTACCTCGCGGACGCGGTCGAACTCGACGTCGACGCCGTCGCCGACGGCGAGGACGTCCTGCTCGGCGGCGTGATGGAACACGTGGAGGCCGCCGGGGTCCACTCCGGTGACTCCTCCTGTATGATTCCGCCGCGTTCGCTCGCCGAGGACACCCTCAGCCGCGTGCGCGAGGTGACCGAGGAGATCGCCGAGGCCCTCGATACGGTCGGCCTGCTGAACGTCCAGCTCGCCGTCACGGGCGTCCACACGGACGAGGAGCCCGAGGTGTACGTGCTGGAGGCCAACCCGCGCTCCTCGCGGACGGTGCCCTTCGTCTCGAAGGCGACGGGCGTCCCCATCGCGAAGCTCGCGGCGAAGGTCATGGCCGGCGACACGCTGGCCGACCTCGACGTCGCCGAGCAGATCCCGGAACACCGCAGCGTGAAGGAGGTCCTCCTCCCGTTCGACCGCCTGCCGGGTTCGGACCCGCGCCTCGGCCCGGAGATGAAGTCGACCGGCGAAGTGATGGGCACGGCCGAATCCTTCGGCCTCGCCTACGACAAGGCGCAGGACTCGACCGGCAAGCCGATCCCGCGCTCGGGCACCGCCGTCGTCGACCTCTCCGCCGAGGAGTTCCCGGACCCGGAGACCGAGGCCGGCCAGGAACTCGTCGACGGCTTCACCGAGCACTTCGAGCTCTCGGAAGCGATGGACCTGATCGAGGCCGCCAAGAGCGGCGAGGTCGACCTCATCATCTCGCGGAAGCGCGAACTGCTGGAGGTCGCCGTCGAGGAGGAGATCACCTACTTCTCCACGCCCGCCAGCGCGAAGGCCGCGCTGGAGGCGCTCAACACCGAGCGGCCGGACGACCTGGACGTGATGGCCGTCTCCGACCGGCCGACGCGGACGGCGCAGTGGGGGAAGTAAGGCCCCGTCGGTAGCGCGTCACCAGCGCTGTCGCGGCCGCTGTTGCGGTCGAGGTCGCGAGCGCCGGTCGTCCCCGGCCCGTTGCTTTTTGCCGCCGCCGTTCGAGGCTTCCAGTCGTAATGCTGGAACTTTACCAGGCCGAGGACTGCCCGCACTGTGAGAAGGTTCGCGACAAGCTACTGGAGCTCGGGATCTCCTACGTCAACCACAACCCCCGCACCGCCCGCGGCGACGTGAAGAACCAGCAGACGCTCGAGGAGATGGAGCGGATCGGCGGGGAAGACCAGATCCCGTTCCTCGTCGACCACCAGCGCGGCGTCGAGCAGTACGAAAGCGACGACATCGTCGAGTACCTCGAGGAGCACTACTCGTAAGCCGGCTCCCTGCAAGAGGCGTCGCCGACGGTAGATTAGGGGCCAACGCTGGCCTACAGGTCGAAACTGCGAGCGACGTCGAACCCCTACAGCACGACCGGGCCACGCTGGGTGATCGGCTCGTGATGTGGCCGGCCGGAGACGAGTGCGACGGTCGCGTCTTCCTCGGCGGTCAGCGTGACCGTGAGTGCCTCGCCATCCTCCGTGACGCCGAACTCGCCGGCATCCAGGGTGTCGCCGGCGACGGAAACGCGGCCGTCGGCGACGTAACAGAACCCGTTCCAGTCCGCGTCGACGTCCCACTGGAACGTCGCCTTCGCGGGCAACGAGACGACGAGGTATTCGGCCGGCGTGTGCAGGTCGAGCGGTGACCCGTCACCGACGACCGTCTTGACCGTCGCTTTCCCGACCTCCTGGACGGGCAGTTCGTCCGCCTCGGCGTCCGCGTAGTCCGGGTCGGTCTCCTTGTCCTCGCGTGGCAGGTTGATCCACAGCTGCAGTCCCCGATTGCGGCCCTCACTGCCGGGCAGTTCCGAGTGCTTGAGCCCGCTTCCGGCCGTGATGCGCTGGGCGCCCCCGGCGTGAACGGTTTCCTCGGCGCCGGTCGTGTCGGCGTGCTCGAACGCCCCCTCCAGCATGTAGGTCAGGATCTCGAAGCCCTCGTGTGGATGCTCGGGGAACCCGCCCCCGCCCTCCACGTAGAACTCGTCGAGGAGGACGAAGGGGTCGAGGTGGTCACGGGTCCGTGACGGAAACGCTCGTTTGACGCGGGCCCCGCTGCCCTCCGCCATCTCCTGCGTCTCGAACGTCTGGAAGTTTTCGTCCGTTGGAGCCATCTGCCAGCTGATACGCATCCCGGATAGTTGGGTATTCGGGTAACACAGGTCGTCTTTGCTGTCAACAACTAGGTTACATCCGGCGTCCGTCGGACACCACTTCACGGACTGATCGACGGCGGGTGTGAGAGAGTTTCGAACCCTCGGGAACCGAGAAACTGTTAGCTTTCTCGAAGTAGTATCAGAATCCGATGAATTCTGTGTATGAATAATATTCTTAAATAGCTCCGTATAGCAGTTGATAAGCGAACGTAATCTGGCGCGTTATATACAACAGTATGTGATACCTCGGATTACCGGAATCTCCCTGTACTGGGCATCAACAACAGAATTTCGCGAGTGAGAACGATCACACAGATTTAGACTCGTTCTCATAGAAGTTACTATCAAATCCATCGGGTAACACAGCCTTACCGCGGTATTTTTCTCTGTCATCGGGTTTATCAGTAGATCGAGAACGGGACCCTCCACATCGGACTTCAGCTCTCGATCGCCGGGTTCCGATTATATAAAATATCGTATAGAAATTAATAATTCTCAATCTGCGTATCTATTTTTTAGGTGAATCCGCCATCCGTGGATGCGGGTGTCGCGGACGATTACCGCTTCTTGATGATGATCAGTCCTTCGCTCTGTACGAGTACCGTGTACCCGAAGTAAGAGAACGTGACGCAGCCGGCTGCGCACGCGTCGTCGCCGGGTGATTCGAAGAGGGTATCCAGCGCCGTCGGATTAACGGCGTCTTCGAGCGGGGGGAGCGCGTCCACGTCTCTGTCCTCGTATTCGGCGATGGCGGTGACGACCTTCTCGCTAACTGGTTCCGTTTCGGTCCACTCGTGGTGCAGATGGTGAGTGTCGCGATCGGTTGCCTGGTTTGCGACCGAACTCATACAACCACCTTGTGAATATCCACCAATGGTCTTGCATGGGTATTACTACACGTGTTTATTTAGATCCCCTAGGGGTGGGGTGGCTGTCGCTCGAAGGTGCGACCGCCGGGGATCAGGGACGGAGTGTCCAGAACTGGAGAAGCAAGCAGGCCAGGCTGATCTCGACCGACCGTCGGCACCGGTCTTCGACGACGGGCGTCGAAGACGTCAGCTCTCGTCACGCTCGTCTGTTAGTGCCGCCGCGATGAGGTTTCGCATGCCGCGTCGCAAGCGACCGCTCATCGCAGTCGACGAGAGTCCGACCTCGTCGGCAGTCTCGCTGAGCGTCTTTTCGCGCGGTTCGCTGAAGTAGCCGCTTTCCAGCGCGACGACCAGCGCCTCCTTTTGTTCCGGCGTGAGCCCGTACGACATCTCCGCGTCGCCGCCCCAGCTGTCGTAGATACTGATGATCTCCATGTTGATGTTCTCCTCCTCCGCGAACTCCCAGATCGTGTTGAGGGCCTCTCTATCGGGGAGCTGTAATTGCACGAGCCATCCCCTGTGCTTCGTCTTCGCTTCCGTCATGAACCCGTTGACAGCCGTGACGACCTCACTGAGCAGTTTGGTCTCGTCCGAGTATTCGATGTAGTAAATTCCCGTGCCCTCGTTCGAACTGATGAGTTCGTAGTTTTCGACTGTCGGGTCGTCGTCGATCGTATTCTCAAATTCCTGAATATTATTATATTCAACGAGGTAGGGGAATATATCGGAACTCGGATCGGTGTTTACCTGAGAGATAACCCGCAACTGGATGTCGTCGAGCTTGTTCAGGGTAGGTTTTAAAGCGAGTCTCTCGTGGTCGATAAGTGATTTGACGGTGATTGACATTGATCGGTGTATCTATGGCGGTTCTGTCGGGTGCTGGTGTTCAGGTGAATATTGCACGCGTTCACGGCGATCGCGTACGCTGTGATCAATATACGTGGATATTTGTGGGAGGGATATAAACTACGCTCTTCGTTTCTCTCCACGGCTGGGTGGTTTATCCGCGCACTGCGACGAATAGAGGGATGAATTCCGACGGATCGGAGCGCGATAACGCCGTTTCGGGATTCGGGGGGAGCAAAGCAGATAAAGTATCGAGAGTCTATGTCTCGACAATGCCCGACGAGAGCGGCGGTGGGTGCAAGGTCGACCGGGTCTCCCGAGAGTACGGTCTCGACGAGATCGACGAGGTCCTGAAGGACCGCCAGGCGGACGGGACCAGCCTCCGGGAGCTGGAAACGCAGTACAACCAGCGGATACTGGAATCGGCGCTTCAGGAGGCCGGTGTCGACGTGCTGCAGGGCGAGGTCGAGAACCTCTATCAACTCCTCACAGGAGACGACGCGAGTGCTGGCATGCGAGTCGAAGCACGGTCCCGCCTCGACCGACACGACATCGACCCGAAGACGATTCGTGACGACTTCGTGAGTTACCAGACTATCCGAACACATCTACGGGAGTGTCTGGAAGTGGAGACGAAACGTGAGTCGACGGTGACCCCCATGGGGGCGAAAAACACGGTGTTTAAACTCATCTCGCGAACCGAATCGGTCACGAAGCGGACGATCGAGCGACTACGGTCGAGTGGACACATGCAGGTCGGTACAGTGGACGTGACGCTGAGTTTGCGAATTGCGTGTACCGATTGTGGGGAAGAATACACGTTTTCCCGGCTAGTCGAACGCGGGCGATGCTCGTGCACGGTCGAAAACTAATTACCTCAAAGGTGAGAGGGGGTATTCAAAGGTCCACAGCCGGGTCACGTCTAGCGAATCGGTCCGCAAGTACCCAATAAAACGGATTCTTGAAAATGACATTGAATAACGTGAACGTGGACGACGAGTCTGTACTCGAGGACCTCACCGTCGCGGTTCGAAATATTGGCGGCATCTCGGAGAGCCAGGTGACCCTCTCGCCGGGCGTGACTCTCCTCACTGGAGAGAACGCGTCGAACAAATCGTCGTTCCTCCGGTCGTTAGCGGCCGTCCTGGGTGGACCGACGCCACCGCTGAAGAGTGACACGACCACCGGACGAGTCGACCTCAAGATAGGTGCCGACGAGTACTTCGTAGAGGTGGCTAAGCAGAACGCCACCACGGCTGTCACCGAGGAGAACCGGGTCTCGGGGCACGAGGACCTCAGCGAGCTCTTCGTAACGCTGGACGAGACGAACCCGATCCGACGGGCCGTCGTCAACAACGGCGACCTCTACGACCTGTTGATGCGGCCGGTGGACACCGAATCGATCGATGCGGAGATACGACGGCTGAAAGCCAGAAAGGACGAACTCGCCGACCGACTTTCCGAACTCGACAGAAAGGAGGACCGGCTGCCGACGCTCCAGACGCGCGAAACCACCCTTCGACAGGAGATAGCGGACCTCGAATCGACGCTTCGGGAAAAACGCGCCAAAATCGAGGAACTGGAGGAAGAACGGACAGCGACGGCTGACTCCGCTTCCCTCGAGAACCTCAAGGAGAAGCGCTCCGAGCTGGAGACAGTACGGAATCGAATTCGAACGCAGAAGGACGCCATCGACTCGCTCGAAGCGGAGCTCGACTCCATCGGGGCGGACTGAACGACCTGGACCCGGCGGATATGCCGAACGACGCCGACGCGATCGACGAGGAGATCGAGCAACTTCACCATCAGAAACAGCAGTTGACGACGACGATCAACTCCCTGAGTCCGATCGTCGAGATGAACGGTCAACTGCTGGACGACGGCGACGAGATCCCCGCAGAGATGAAGTCGGAGGACGTCGTCGCGGAGCTGGACCCGGACTCGCGGACGATTACCTGCTGGACCTGCGGGAACAGCGTCGAACAATCGGAAATCGCGGAGCAGGTTCGCGTTGTTCAGGAGATCCTCGAGGAGAAACGGACCCAACGTGAGATGGTGACTGACCGTATTGGAACCCTCGAGGACCAGCAACGACAGGTCGACCAGCAGCGACAGCGGCGCGAGCGGCTACAGGAACGGACGCAGTCGACCGAAGACGAAATAGCGCGGCGGTCGGAGCAACTGTCCGAACGTGAGGACCGCCAGGAGGCGCTCGAGGCGGAGGTCGAGACTCTCATCGAGGAGGTCGAAGAGTCCGGCGAACAGCCCGACGAACTCGGCGAGCTCTATGATGCGGTCAGCGACCTCGAGTACGAGCGCGGGCAACTCGAAAACGAGCTGGCGGACGTCGAGGCCGAAATCGACGACATCGAAACGGATCTCTCGAACCGGGAAACGCTCGAATCGCAGCGGGAGTCGGTAACGACCGAGCTTCAGGAGCAGCGTGACCGGATCGTGACGCTCGAGCGCGACCTCGTCAAAACGTTTAACGAAATCATGCAGGAGGTGCTCGACGGGCTCGACTACGAGCGGATCGAACGTGTCTGGATCGAGCGCATCACGGCCAGCGGCGACTCCCCCTCGCGCACGGAGTTCGAACTCCACATCGTTCGGTCGTCCGACGACGGGGCCGTCTACGAGGACGTAATAACGAACCTGAGCAAGAGCGAACGGGAGGTTATCAGCCTCGTCGTCGCGCTGGCGGGCTACATAGCGCACGACGTGGCGGACGAACTACCGATCGTCGTCGTCGACGCGGTGGAGATGCTCGACGCGGCGCGGATCGAAGGTCTCCTCGAGTATTTCAGTCAGTATGCCGACTACGTCGTCATGGCGGTGCTCCCGGAAGAGGCGAAGGAACTCGAAGACACGTACACCACGATATCGACCTCATTGCTCGCCGTCGAAGCGTAGCAACGCTCCCCTCGTTCTCCAGGCTCGCAGTGTTCGTGGGCACCGCCCCGTGGTCCTGCTTGGCGGCCTCCGTTCAGTCGTGTGCTCTCGTCGCCGTCACAGTGCGGATCGTGGCCGCGTTTTCCGGTACATCGTGGACGCGAACGAGGTCCGCACCGCGTTCCGCGGCGAGCGTCGTCACCGCGAGCGTCGGAGAGAGTCGCTCGCCGTGCTGGCAGTCGACCAGGTCGAACATGGATTTCTGGGAGTGGCCAATCATCACCGGGCAGCCGAGGGCCTGGAACTCCTCGAGCCGGTCGATGAGTTCGAAACACTCCGTGGGATCCTTGCCGAACCCACAGCCCGGGTCAACGATGAGCTGGTCGCGTTCGAGACCAGCCCGTTCCGCGAGCAGTAGCTGTTCAGTGAGGTCGTCGATGACGTCCTCGACCACGTCGTCGTAGGTCGCTGTCCGGGCTGGATCGACCGGGGCCGCCAGGCTGTGCGTAATGACGAGCGAAGCGTCGTGGTCCGCAACGACGAACCGCATTTCCGGGTCCGCGAGACCCGACACGTCGTTGACGACCTCCACACCCGCCTCGAGCGCCGCGTTCGCAACGGACGCCTTCCGGGTGTCGATAGAGAGCGTGACCTCGCGATCAGCGAGCGCCTCGATCACCGGAACGACCCGCTCGATCTCCGTCCGTGCCGACACTGGATCCACGTCCGGTCGCGTGCTCTCGCCGCCGACGTCGACGACGTCCGCACCGGCGGCGATCATCGACTCCGCCCGGCGAACGGCGTCGTCGACGTCGACGTACTCGCCGCCGTCGTGGAAGCTTTCGGGGGTGACGTTCAGGATGCCAACGAGGGCGGGCTCCTCGCCCCACGGGTATTGATCCGCTCCCGGCGTTCCAGCGAGTGCGCGTTCGAGCTGCTCCGAGAAGTGGGCCAGTCCGAGCCCGGCGTCGTCGAGACGATCGATGAGTTCGCGAAACTGCGAGCCGAGCCCGGCTACCTCGAGCGAGACGCGCTTGTCGGAGGGGTCGTCGACGACGGTAACGGTTCCCCCGGCGCATTCCATCGCCTCGCTGACGACGGTAGCCTGGTCCGGTCGGAGTCGCGTTTTGTACGTCCGGTAGTCCGTGGCCGCTCCGTCGCCGTCGACTGCCGAACCCGTGGAGTCGGCCCGGTCGGCCACCTGCTTCGGCGTCACGAGCCGCGTCCAGCGGTCTCGCGCTTCCGCGACGACGTACAGGGACCCAGTGACGAGGACGCAATCGTTCTCCCCCGCAGCCGACAGAGCTCGGTCGGTCGCTTCGAGCACGGAACCTGATCGGTCCACGGCCTCGTCGCCATCGGCGAACGTGCTTGCCAAGACCTCACCCGATTCAGCCCGGTCGATGGCCGGTTCACACAGGTAAACCGAATCGGGGGCTGGGAGTTCGCTCCGCATTGCAGCGTAGTCCTTGTCGGCCATCGCGCCGAACACGAGGTGCAGGTCGTCGAACTCGTATCGGTCGACGAGGCTGGCGAGTTTCGCACAGGCGTCGGGGTTGTGCGACCCGTCGAGGACGGTGAGCGGGTCGGTCGACATGATCTCGAAGCGCCCCGGCCAGTGAGCCCCCCGAAGCCCCCTTGCGATCGTATCCGCGTCGACCGACGCGAGTTGCCGGGCGAGCGTCGCCGCGACCCCGGCGTTGGTCGCCTGGTGCTGGCCGAGCAGGGGGAGATTCCCATCGACCGACCAGCCGCCCGCTTCGATGGAGACGGAACTCTCGACCAGCGAGGCCATGCCGGTTTCCTCGGCGTGGACGTCTTTCTCCTCACCCCCAACAGTGATGACGTTCGTCTCCTCCCGGACCGCTTCCAGCGCCGCCCCGTCCGCGCCGGTCACGAGCGGCGCGTCCCCCGGCGCAACCTGTGCCTTGTCACGGGCAATCTCCTCGACCGTGTCCCCCAGCAACTCGGTGTGCTCGAGGCTGACGCTGGTCACCGCGCTCGCGACAGGGTCGACGGCGCTGGTCGCATCGTACCGCCCGCCGATGCCGACTTCGAGGATCGCGACGTCGACGTCCTCCACGCCGAAGTGGTGAATCGCCAGCGCCGTGAGCACCTCGAAGTAGGTCGGCGTGTCGTCTGCTGCCCGCAGCCGGTCGATACACGGGTCAATCTCGTCGACGAACGACTGGACGCGCTCCTTCGGAACCGCTCGCCCGTTCACCCGGATCTGGTCGCGGAAGTCGTTCAGGGCCGGCGAGGTGTAGATACCGACGTCGAGTTCCGCCTCCCGGAGGATCCCTTCGAGCATCCGCGCAGTACTACCCTTCCCGTTCGATCCCGCGATCTGTACGCACTCGATTCCCGCCTGTGGCTGGTCGAGCGCTGAGAGCAACTTGCCGGTCGTCTCCGTCCCGAGCTTCGGGCGGAGACGCTGTAGTGACTCCAGGTACGCTACCGACTCTTGATACTCCATACCAACGCGATTTCGGGCGGCATCATTAAGCTGTCGCCGGGGTGTCGAGTATCTCGGGTTCCGGACAGTTTATGCCAGTGTGTGCCGACCGCTCTCACGATGCTCGCAGAGAAGCACGAGAACCTGGCGTCGGCAGAACCCTCTGTAACCGAGTTCGAAGCCACCGTCGAGGCGGTCGACGGCCGCGAGGTCCGCCTCGACCGGACGTACTTCTACGCCGAAGGAGGGGGGCAACCCGCCGACCGTGGCACACTCGGTGGCGTCGACGTCGTCGACGTCCAGACGCAAGAGGGCGTGACGGTCCACACGCTGGAGTCGGCCCCCGAGTTCGCGGTCGGCGACACCGTCGCGGGCGACGTTGACGACGACTTCCGGACGTACTGCAAGCGTGCCCACACCGCGAGCCACCTCGTGTACGGAGCGGGGCGAAAGCTGTTCGACGACCACGGCTACGGCGGCTTCGACATCGGCGAGGAGACCGTCCGACTCGACTTCGAGACTGACCGGGCGGCGACCGAGGTGAACGCGCTCACCTTCGAGCGCCTGGTGAACGAGGCAGTGTGGGAATCGAAGCCCGTGACCTGGGAGGAGATGAACGCCGACGTGGCGCGTGAGCGGTCGGACATCGTCTTCAACCTCGCGGAGGACGACGCCGACACGGAAACGGTCCGTATCGTCGAAGTCGAGGACTGGGACATCGCCGCGTGCGGCGGCACGCACGTTCGAAACACCCAGGAGATCGGCCCCGTCAAGGTGACTGACGTGTCGAACCCCGGCACCGGCCTCGTCCGCGTCGAATTCGCGGTCGGTCCAGCCGCGATCGACGCCCGCATCGACGAGACGCGAAACGCGAATCGCGCCGCGGACGTACTGGATACGAGCGTCGCCGACCTCGGCACTCGCGCCAGCAGTCTCGTCGAGGAGAAGACGTCGCTGGAGGCCGAACTGGCCTCCCTCCGGGACCGACTCCTCGACGCACAGTTCGACGCACTCCGGGACGACGTCGTCTCGAAGGCGGGGACCCGCTGGCTCGTCGGCGCGGTCGACGGCGTCGACGCGAACGCCGTCTCGGAACGTATCGACGAGCTCGTCGGCGACCCCGCCGACGTCGTCGTCCTCACCGGGTCGGCCGGCTCGACGTTCGTCGTCGCCGGGGCGACTGGCGACGAGGACGCGAACGAGATCGTCCAGGACGTAACGGACAGGTTCGGCGGAGGTGGCGGCGGCCGACCCTCGCTCGCACAGGGTGGCGGACTCTCGGCCGAGCCCGAAGACGTCGTTGCGTACCTCAGCGACTTCGCATAAGCAGGCTACATGGGTCACGTGCCAACCGGCCCGCGGAGTACCCGGCGATCGCGTGTGTCGCTGCGGTCTTCGGTGTTCTTGGACTCGGCAACCACGTCCTGACAGGTATCAGGCACGTATTGGAGTTGCCGTCGAGGAGCCGGACCGCCATCGAGGACCCGGACCGTCATCGAGGACCCGGACCGTCATCGAGGACCCGGACCGTCATCGAGGACCCGGACCGTCATCGAGGACCCGGCCTCCTCGGCCGCGGGGCGACGACAGTGAGAATATCGACACGTCGTCTCGGCAGTTCCGGCGCGGGTCTCGGAGGAGATTCCGGAAAACGGATTCAGCGGCGGCACCGGAGGGGATGTCGGGTCGGGAAGCGTGGCAGCCAGGCCGCTCCCGGGCGACGGTGACTGGCCTGTCCGAGTTGGCGACCTCGTCAGTCGTCGGCGCTGGCAACTTCGTCGGCGTCGCCGAGGGCGTAGCCCTCGTAGCCGTCGACCGGCGCGTCGGGATTGAGTTGGTCGACTTCCTCGGGGACGCCGAGTTGGGCGTCGGTTTCTTCCGGGTTACGGAGTTTCGTGCGGTCGTGGTGCACCGCGATCTCGTCGTTGAGATGGAGTTTGACGGCCTCGATGAGCGCCTCGGCCTCGAGTGGCTGGCCGAGTTTCTCGAGTTCCGCCTCCGTGGCGTCGTCGGGGACGTTGAACGCGCGCTGGGCGATGATCGGCCCCTGGTCGAGGTCGGTGGTCACGTAGTGGGCGGTCACGCCGGCGATGCGGACGCCTTCCTCGATCGCCTGCATGTACGCGGAGGCGCCGGGGAACGCCGGCAGCAGGCTCGGATGGACGTTGATGATACGGTTGTCGTAGCGGAAGACGACCTCGGGGGAGAGGATACGGATGTAGCGGCCGAGCGCGATGAGGTCGATGTCGTATTCGGCCAGCAGGTCGAGCAGCTCGTCCTCGTCCGGGACGCCCGTCTCGTCGCCCACGTCGTGGAAGGGAACGCCGTACTGGGTCGCGAGCGGTTCGAGGTCGTCGTGGTTGCCGATGACGACGTCGACGTCTGCCCCGAGTTCGCCGCTCTCCCATTCCTCCAGGAGTGCTTCGAGACAGTGACTCTCCTTGGTGACGAGGACGGCGAGCGACTGCGCGTCGGTGGTCGAGGGGAACCGAATCTCGATGTCGACGTTGAAGTCCTCGCCGAGGGACCCCAGGTCCTTGCGGAGTTTGTCACGAGTCGTGACCATTTCCGCCAGGTCGACGTGCATGGTCATGCGGAACGTTCCCTCGCGAACGGCCTGGTCGATGTCCTGAATGTCGACACGGCGTTCGAAGAGGAACGACGTGATGTCGGCGACAATGCCCGTGTCGTCCTCGCCGACGACCGTAATCTCGGTTAGTTCGTCCGTCATACTACTGTCCTCGCGGTGAGTTGTTCGACTATCATTGCTTCGTCCTCTCGTTCGCTACTGTACAGGAAAAGAATATATGCGTATATGTAACGGCCTTTAGGTACTCCAGCGTGGCTCGCAGATGCTCAGCCGAGAGAATCGGATACGGCAAAGGGGTTGCGGGACGACGGGGTGAGGGTGGTGAGCCGATGGGGAGGTGACGGTAGGGTGATGATCGTCGTGGCGCCTCCGGTATCCCCTTCCTCTTCGTCCCCGGCGAGCGACACAAATAACATCTCTATCACTGTGAAGATGTGGGTGGTGGGTGCACGGAGCACGCCCAACCCCTGGGAGCGATGCCACAACTAGTCACCGAAGAGGAAGGTCGAGTGTGAGCGCCGCTCCGGGTTAGTCGTCCCCGGGTTCGGGGACACCGGCACCTGCGTCCGGTATCTGAAGCCTATCTGAGTCCGCATCCGGGCCGAGTGGCTCGACGCGCACGCTCGACACCTTGTACTCTGGGATGCCGGCCTGCGGATCGAAGGTCTCCTGCGTGAGTTTGTTCACGGCCCCGGCCGCGAAGTGCATCGGGATGAACAGCGTGCCGTCACCGACGCGGTCGGTCACGGTCGCCTTGACCACGATGTCGCCGCGGCGGGACTCGACCCGGACGTACTCGCCGTCCTCGACCCCGAGTTCCTCGGCAGTGGCCGCGTTGACCTCGACGAAGCTCTCGCCGACGTGACTCATGAGCCCTTCAACACGCCGAGTGATCTGCCCGGTGTGCCAGTGGTAGAGGACGCGTCCGGACGTGAGCGTGAGGGGATACTCCTCGTCCGGTAGTTCGCCGGGGTTCCCCCCGTCCGCCGGCACGAAGCGGGCGAGCCCGTCGTCGAAGTTGAAGTTGCCCTCCTCGTAGTCGTAGAGGTAGGGGGTTCCGTCGTGGTCCTCGTCCCAGCAGGGCCACTGGAGCCCGTGCTCGTCGCCCGCCTCGAGTCGGTCGTAGCTCACGCCACCGTAGATGGGTGTCAGGTCGCTGATCTCGGCCATGACCTCACGGGGATGGTCGTACTCCCAGTCGTAGCCCAGGCGCGCCGCCAGTTCCTGGGTGATCTCCCAGTCCTGGCGGGCGTTCCCGGGTGGGTCCGCGGCGGCGCGAACGCGCTGTACTCGCCGCTCGGTGTTGGTGAAGGTGCCCTGCTTCTCCGGCGAGGTCGCCGCCGGCAGGACCACGTCCGCGTGCTCCGCGGTCTCCGTCAGGAAGATGTCCTGCACCACGAGGCAGTCCAGGTCGGCGAGCGCCTCGGCGGCGTGCTGGATGTCGGGTTCGGACAGCGCCGGGTTCTCGCCGACGACGTACATTCCGCGGAGGTTGCCAGCATGGGCTTCGGCGAGCATCTCCGGCACCTTGAGCCCGGGCTCCGCCGGCGGTCGCTCGCCCCAGACCTCGGCGAACTTCTCGCCGACCTCGTCGTCGGCCGGGTCCTGGTAGCCGGGGAGGCTCCCGGGCAGGGTGCCCATGTCGCCGCCGCCGCCCTGGACGTTGTTCTGGCCGCGGAAGGGCGAGAGGCCGGCGCCGGGCTTCCCGATCTGGCCCAGCACGAGCGCGAGGTTGGCCATCGCGAGCAGGTTCTCCGTCCCCGTGCGCTGCTGGGTCATTCCCATCGCCCACCCGAACACGACGGAGTCGGCGCTCGCGAGCGTCTCGGCGGCCGACGCCAGTTCCGCCGGCGGGACGCCCGCCAGCTCCTCCACTTTCTCCGGCGTGAACGCCTGGACCTTCTCCTCGAGCGCCGCGAAGTTCCTGGTGTTGCGGTCGATGAACGCCTCGTCGTGCAGGTCGTTCTCGATGAGGTAGCGGATCAGCCCGTTGAGCCACGCGACGTCGTGGCCGGGCTTCGTTCGCGTGTACTGGTCGGCGTGTTCGGCGATCTCGACCTTCCGTGGGTCGAAGACGACGAGGTCGGCGCCGTCACGGACGTTGCGCTTGATGCGCGTCGCCAGCACCGGGTGCGACTCGGTCGTGTTCGACCCGCTGATGAGGTAGGCGTCCGCCTCGCCGACGTCCTCGTTGATGCGGTTCGTCATCGCCCCGTAGCCGACGGTCTGCTGGAGCGCGGCCACCGTCGAGGAGTGACAGAGCCGTGCGCAGTTGTCGATGTTCTTCGTGCCCAGCACCTGGCGGGCGAACTTCTGGACGAGGTAGGCCTCCTCGTTGCTCCCCTTCGACGACGCGAGACAGCCGACCGCGTCGACGCCGTGTTCATCCTGGATCGATTCGAGTTCGCTGGCGACGTAGTCGAGCGCCTCGTCCCAGGAAGCCGGCTCGAGGTCGCCGTCCTCGTTCCGGATCAGCGGTTCCGTGACGCGTTCGTCGCTGTTCGCGTACTCGTGTCCGAACTTCCCCTTCACGCAGGTCGAGAAGTTATTCGCCGGTGCTGCGTCGGGGTCGTCGACGGGCTGCACGCCGAGGACCTCGCCGTCCTTCCCCCACATCTCGAACCGACAGCCGACCGCGCAGAAGCCACAGGTCGTCTCCTCCGTGTCGATCTTGTTCAGCCGATAGTCGCCGACGGCGGAAGCGATGTCGAACAGCCGCCCCTCGGGAAGGGTTTCGGCGGCGATGTTCTCGGCCGTATGCTCGCCGGCGAGGACGGCCTTTCGACCGTACTCGGAGAGGGCGTCGGACGCCCGACGCTTGCTTTCAGCCATGAATTGGGCGACGGCACCCCGGTCGTCCCGGGTCGCGTCGGCACCGTGCTGGCCAGCCGTGTCGCCAGTTTGGTTCGCCCGGACGCCATCCCCGGCCTGGCCCGTCCCGCTGGAGCCTGAGGCAGTCGAGGACGGACGGTTCGGTGCCGTCGTGTCGTCGATGGTCTCCACGTCCTCGTGTTCGATAACCTCCCCGACGGAGTTCCGCTGGGTGAACCCGGGAAGTGGGAGGGTTGCCGCGCCGCCGACGTCCTTCTCGGTGAGGGCGCCGGTCGGACAGACCGTGGCACAGTGGCCACAGGAGACGCAGTCGGACTCGCCCATCGTCTCGGCGTCGGACTGGAACCCGATCCGGGTGTCCTCGCCGTGGCCCTCGATGCGGAGCACACCCTCGTTCTGCACGTCGTTACAGCCCTCGACACACCGGTTACAGAGGATGCACTTGTTGCGGTCGATCTGGATGAACGAGGAGCTGTCGTCGAGCGGCTCGTACGCGTCGCGCTCGTCGAACACGCCGTACCGGGGGTGGTCGACCTCCTCGCTGATGGCCGTTTCCTGCAGCTCACAGCGCCCGTTTCCGTTACAGGTCGTACAGCGGAGGTTGTGGTTCGAGAGGACGAGGTCGAGGTTGACGCTCCGGCTCTCCTCGGCGGCGGCCGTGTCGGTCTCGACCGACAGGCCGTCCTCGGCCGGGAACGAGCAGGAGGGGACGAGCCCGTGTTCGGCCGTCTCGACCATGCAGGTCCGGCACTCGCCGCGTGGCCCGATCTCGTCGCTCATGTCGCCCTCGCGGTCGTAGTGGCAGAGTGCGGGGACGTCGGCGTCCGCGTCGAGGCCCTCGGCGCCCTCGTCGAGGCCGTCGGTCCCGGCGTCCACGGTCACCGTCTCGTCGTCGACGGCCTGCATGGCGTCGATGACGGTCGACCCCGGAGGGACCGTCACCTGCGTCTCGTTGACCGTGACCGTCGTCGGCGTCTCCCCGGTGGTCCCGGCGGGCGGGTCGTTCGCGGTCCCGGTCTCGAACGTTGCGGTAACTGGCGTCTCGTGCTGTGGGTTCGATATTTCCGGAACGCCCGGAAGTGGGTCGTCAGTGCTCATGGATTGTCAGTGCTCACAGTGTCTCACCGCAGGTCCCGCTCGGGCAGCGGCCGTCGACGTGTGCTTCGAAGCTCGATCCGAACTCGTCCATCGCGGTCACCGCCGGGCGCGGCGCGTGGGCGCCGAGCGTACAGTTGCTCGACCGGCGCATGACCCGCCCGAGCTCGCGGATCCCCGCCTCGTCGTAGGCTCCCTGATACACCTCGCGCAACAGCTCGGTAAGCTGGGTGGTGCCCTCCCGACCAGGAACGCAGCGCCCGCTGTTGGCTTCGGCCGCGAAGGCGGCCCGTTCGCCGGCGAGGGCGACGGGACACCGGTCCTCGTTCAGCAGCTCGATGGCGCCTTCGGTACCGAGACCAGCCGCGGAGAGAGCGGCTGCCGTCGGGGCGACGTCCAGCGACCGGGTGACGCCGCCGAACACGCCGCCGGTACAGGCCATCTTGAACGATCCCTCGAGTTCGACGGCGTTCCGGGCGGCCGACAGTTCGTCGCCCGGTCCCAGTTCGACCGTCGCGGGGGCGGCCACGTCGCCGGTGACGGTCCACAGTCGGGTGCCCGGGTCTCGCGCCTCGGCGCCGTCGCTCCCGAACGCCTCGGGGTCCGCGAGCGCCAGGTGAACCTGCGCGAAGGTCCGCGGCGTGTGCACCACCGTGGGCCGACCGTGGAGTCCGTACTCCGCCGGCGACGGCGGCTGGAGACGGGGTTCGATCCTGTCCGCGCCCTCCATCGCTTCGAGGGCGGCCGTCGGCGCACCGGCACGGTACTCGTCCGGGCCCGTCGCGAGTTGCGGGACGACCGGCAACTCGGCCGCGGCCGCGTCGACAGCCTGTCGAAGCAGTTCCTGCAGCTCGGTGTCGTTCTCGGAGAGGTAGATAACTGCCTCCGTCGCGTCGACGAACTCGGCGACGGCGGACACCCCATCGAGCACCGACATCGGTGCCCCGGCAAGCAGCGTGCGGTCCGCCTGCTGCCGGTCGTCCGCGTCGTGGGCGTTGACGACGACCACCGGCTCGCCGTCCGTTGCCTGCACCGTTTGCCAGGCGTCACCGACCGGCTCGTCCGCCGCGGCGTCACCTCTCCCCCGGCCGAGGAGGCCAGCGTCCACGATGGTGGCCGCGTCGACCCCGGCCGTCCGAAGCCGACACGTCGCCGGATCCAGCGGGTCGACCCAGCCGCACGGCCCCAGCGCCCGTCGCTGGCCCACCGCGAGCGGTCCGTCGCCCGGAGCCGGGAGCGTCGTCGTCTCGGGGTCGTGTTCGACGACGGCCTCGGCGTCCGCCGTCGGGAGTTCGCCGGAATCCAGTTCGGCAACCGCCTCCCGAACGGTCGAGACGGTCGGTGAGGCGAAAAACGCAGTCCGGCCGTTCCGGGTCGCGAGCACCAGCGGATCGTACTCACCGATCCCGGTCGGTCCGGTTCGCCGGATCGCGACGCCGTCGGCCGCCGTGCGTGCGCTGCGCAGAACACGCTCTCCGCGCTCCGACTGGAGTGGTACCGATACTCGCACTATCGGTGAGCGGGGCGCTTCGGTTAACCGATTCATCAATGTGAGTAGTAATGCCAGACGGGGTTAAAAAATCACCTCTACGGACCGGCGCTGCACCCGAATTCGTGGATTCGATATCTGCAGACTGGGTCGGTTCGGACGGGAGGGGCGACCCTCGGGATGGCTCGCGACGACGCCAGCCTCGCCCCGGACCGACGGGAGTGACAAAGGGTAAGGCGAAACGGGCTGTGCACCGTGACGATGACAGCGCCACGGTTCGACGACGTACGAGAGAAAGCGGCCGACGCGATCCGCAAGGACGACGTCCTGTCCGCGTACACCGGACTCGTCCACGAGGACGGCCGCCACGAGTACTACTTTGCCAACGACACCGAGGAGGCCTCGGAGCTCCGCGAGACGGCGGCCGTCCAGCTCGGCATGCTGGTTCGGGTCCTCGCGGAGCGGTCCGACAGCGACGTCGACGAGATCACCGACCTCGCCGCGGAACGGGCCGAGGAGATCCGGCTGGAGTGAACGCGTCGCCGACGCCGCGGGCCGGCAGCCGAACATCGGACCGCTCCTGCGAGGGACGATACCCTACTCTGTCGTCGCCAGCGCTTCGATCTCGATCGCGGCACCCTTCGGGACGTTCCCGACCTCGACCGCGCTCCGGGCCGGCGGCTCCTCGTCGAAGAACCCGCTGTACACCTCGTTGAACTCCTCGAAGTCCTCGATGTCGTCGAGGAAGACCGTCGTCTTGAGGACGTCCTCCAGCGACCCGCCTTCCGAGGCGAGGATCGCTTCCACGTTCTCGAGACACTGTTCCGTCTGCTCGCCGACCGAGGCGTCGTCGAGGAGCTCGCCGTCCGGGGTCAGCGGAAGCTGGCCCGCGGTGACGATGAGGTCGCCGTCGGTCGTCGCCTGACTGTACGCACCGACCGCTGCCGGTGCTTCCGAAGTGCTAATTGTGCGTTTCACACCTGGTCCTTCCGGCGGATCTCTTGTAAACCCACCCCCGGTCGGCGGCTGCTACACATCATGTAAGCGAACGGATTTCTTGAGGGACGGATCGGCGTGCACGCAAGATACTTACTCACGATCGACCTTGTTGTGGTATGGCGTTCCAACAGTCGCTCGAACAGACAGCGCCCAGCGTGTCCGAAGCCACCGAACTCGAACGTGAACGGCAGGAGTCCACGCTCGGCATGATCGCGTCGGAGAACCACGTCTCTCAGGCCGTCCTCGAAGCCCAGGGCAGCGTCCTGACGAACAAGTACGCGGAGGGCTACCCCGGCAACCGGTACTACGGCGGCTGCCAGCACGTCGACACCGTCGAGCAGCTCGCTATCGACAACGCGAAGGAGCTCTTCGGCGCCGACCACGTCAACGTCCAGCCGCACAGCGGGACGCAGGCCAACATGGCCGTCTACTTCGCCGCCCTCGACCCGGGCGACAAGATCCTCTCGCTGTCGCTTTCCCACGGCGGCCACCTCTCACATGGCCACAACGTCAACTTCTCCGGCCAGCTCTACGACGTCGAGCAGTACGAGGTCGACCCCGAATCCGGCTACATCGACTACGACGACCTCGCCGAGATGGCCGACGAGTTCGACCCGGACATGATCGTGAGCGGGTCCTCGGCGTACCCCCGCGAGTTCGACTTCGCTCGCATCGGCGAGGTCGCCGACGCCGTCGACGCCTACCACCTCGCCGACATCGCCCACGTCACGGGGCTCATCGCCGCCGACGTCCACGCCTCGCCGGTCGACCACGCGGACTTCGTGACCGGCAGCACGCACAAGACGATCCGCGCCGGCCGCGGCGGCATCATCATGTGCGAGGACGAACACGCCGACGCCGTCGACTCCGCCGTCTTCCCCGGCGCGCAGGGCGGCCCGCTGATGCACAACGTCGCCGGCAAGGCCGCCGGCTTCGCTGAGGCCCTGACCGACGAGTTCGAGGCCCACGCCGAACAGATCCTGGCGAACGCGGAGACGCTCGTTGACGTCTTCCAGCGGCAGGGGCTGTCCCTCGTCAGTGGCGGCACCGACAAGCACCTTCTCCTCGTTGACCTCCGGGAGTCACACCCCGAGCTCACCGGCAAGGAGGCCGAGGAGCTGCTGAGCGACGTCGGCATCATCGTCAACAAGAACACGGTGCCCGGCGAGACCCGGTCGCCGATGGTGACGAGCGGGATCCGCGTCGGCACGCCGGCGCTCACGACCCGCGGCTTCGAGGAGGACGAACTGGAGACGGTCGGGCAGCTCATCGTCGAAGTGCTCGACCATCCCGAGGACGACGTGGTGCAGGACCGCGTCAGCACGACCGTCGACGACCTCTGCGAGCAGTTCCCGATCTACGAGTAACGAGGTCGCCGACGCGACACTCAGTCCGGCGCCTGTCGCACCGTTCGCACCAGATCGTCGTCTCGACTCTTTTCTCGAAGGCTCCGGTGGTCGTCGGTATCACCGGCGCTGCAACCCGGCCCGTGGTTCTCGACGGCAACGGAGCGTCGCCGAGTCGCTATCCCGTTCACGACGCCGAGCGGGACGCAACGCGGTCCGCGCTCGGAGCCCCTTCGGGGGTCGTCCGCTGCGGAGCGCTCTCTGCTCGGCGACAGGGCGTCGTCTGAGGTCCCACATACGACCGAGAGGGACAAGCTTCCGAGGGATACGATGGAGGGGAGGAATATGAGAGATACGAGGGATAGGAGAGATACGAGGGAAAGGAGGGATACGAAGGATTCCAGGGACGAGGGACTCTAGGGATTCGAAGGATCGGTCTCTCGATCCGACTGGAGTCGGAAAAAAGCGACGCGGCAGCGACGGGTGGAGAGCATGGCTGCGGCGGCGGGTCGACGCGATCGGCAGTTGCGAACGCGGTTAGTCGTCTTCGGCTTCGGCGCTGGCTCCGACGTGGGTTGACGTGGTCGTTCCGCTCTCAGTGTCGGACCGAGCGGAGAAGACCGGCTGTATCTCGCGACATCTGAGACAGAGCCCCACGATAGCGATGAGCGTGATCACCGCGAACGGGAGCCCGGTGATGATCGACGCGGCTTGCAGGGCGTCGACGCCGCCGACGACCATCAGCAGGGACGCGAGCGCGCCGACGAGCGCTCCCCAGATGACCCGATTGATGGTCGACGGGTTCAGCTCCCCGCCGGTCGTCAGCATTCCGAGCGCCATCGTCGAGGAGTCGGCCGACGTGACGAAGAACGTCACGATCAGCACGAGGAACATCCCGTTCAGGATCGCGCCGAACGGGAGGGCCCCGAACAGCGGGTATCCCGAGCCGGCCACGCCGAACTGGCCGATGACCCCCAGGATGTCAGCCTGACCGCTGCTCTGCAGCTTGATGGCGGTCGCACCGAGGGAGCCGAACCACGGGATCGTCACCGCGGTCGACGCCAGCACGCCCGTGCCGACGACCTGTCGGACCGTCCGGCCGCGGGACACGCGGGCGATGAAGAGGCCGACGAACGGCGTCCAGGAGAACCACCAGGCCCAGTAGAAGACGGTCCAGGACCCGACCCAGCTGGAACTGCTGCCGGAGTTCATGAAGAGGCTCATGGCGACGAACTCGTTGGCGTAGGCACCGAACGCCTCGGCCGTCAGCGACATGATGTACACCGTCGGACCGAGGATGAACACCAGCACCATGAACACCCCGAACAGGGCCATGTTGAACTGGGAGACGCGGCGGATCCCCTTCTTGATCCCCAGCGCGACGGAGAGCGTGAAGGCGACGGTCAGTCCGGTGATTATCAGGACCGTCCCGAGGTCGCCGACCGCGACCCCGGTCGTGTACTCGATCCCCGTCAGGAACTGGCTCCCGACGAAGCCGAGCGTGGTCGCGATACCGCCGAGCGTGGCGAAGACCGCGAGGATGTCGATCGTCTTCGCCCAGAACCCGTCGAGGCCGTCGATGCCGACGAACGGGACGATGACCGTCGAGACGCGCATGGGCGCGTCACGGCGGTACGTGTAGAACGCGATCGGGAGCGCCATGATGGCGTAGGCCGCCCAGGCCGAGATGCCCCAGTGGAAGAAGCTGTACTGGAGCGCGCCGACCGCGGCACCGGCCGACTGCGACTCGGCACCGACGAACGGCGGCACCGTCTGGTAGTGGAAAATCGCCTCGGCGGGACCCCAGAACACGATCCCGGCGGCGATCCCGGCGGAGTACAGCATGGCGAAGTACGAGAGGAAACTGTACTCGGGCTCCTCGTCCTCCTTCCCGAGCTTGATGTTCCCCCACGGGCCGAAGACCAGGAAGAGTGCGAACAACACGATGCCGAACATCGAGACGAGGTACAGCCACCCCAGGTTCGTCGTCAGCCACGCGTTCGCGTCCGAAACCGCGGTCCCGGCGATCTCCGGCACCGTGATGAACAACGTGACGGCCGTCAGCGCGGCGAGGAACCCGACGACGAAGACCGGCGTGTCCAGTTCGTCGATGAAGGTGTCCACCACGCCGTCCGCTTGAGCGTCGCTCATGTGGCTTCACCATTGGCCCGGCTGTGCGTCCTCGAGCTGAACGCACGCCGGGGGTTCGTCGGAGTCGTTCCGCGGACGGAGTCTTGGCTCCCGTCCGGAGTGATACGTGCTGCGCGCCGCGTCGTTCGGGACGTCCTGGTGGGACGTCCACTGGTGATTAACTGAACCATGCGTGACTCACACACACTGAGCTACATTGGACATATACATAATAAAGATTCGGTGGGGATTCCATCCCATACTTCGGCTGTCACAATAAGTTTCCCCGTATTTCGGCTGCTATCCCCGGAATTTCGGCGGCAGGTCACTCCCGGTTCATCTCTTCGACGGCGTATCCCTCCGCCTCGATCGACTCGACGATGGACCGCGCGTGTTCGGCACCGCTGGCTTCGACCTCGAAAACGAGGTAGGCTTCGCCGACCGTCAGGTCCTCGACCGAGCGGTCGTGGCGGACCGTTCGGATATTGGCCCCGTGTTCGGCGATGATGCCGGATATCTCCGTCATCTTGCCGGCTGTATCCTCGATGCGCACGCGCAGGCGCAGCAACTGCTCGCGTTCGGTGAGCGCGTGGATCAGCACCTCCTGGAGCATCGTCATGTCGAGATTCCCGCCACAGAGCAGCGGCATCACGGTTTCGCCGCTGACGTCTAAGTCCTCGCTCAGCACCGCGGCGACGGACGCGGCCGCAGCGCCCTCGACGACCTGTTTCGCTCGTTCGAGCAGGAGCAGGATCGCCCGCGATATCTCCGAGTCAGTGACGGTGACGACCTCGTCGACGTGCTCCTCGATGAGGCCGAGCGTCAGATCGGAGATCCCGCCGGTCGCGATCCCGTCGGCGATGGTGTCGACCTCGTCGAGCGTCACCGGAGCCCCCTTGTCGAGACTCTCGTGGACCGTCTCGGCGCCGACCGCCTGGACGCCGACGACGCGCGTCTCGGGCGACAGCTCCGCGAGCGCCGTCGAGATACCGCTGATGAGACCGCCGCCGCCGATGGGGACGACGACGGTGTCGACGTCCGGACAGTCCTCGTACATCTCGATGCCGAGCGTCCCCTGTCCGGCGACGATGTCGGTGTCGTCGTACGCGTGCACGAACTCGACGTCGTCCTGGCTCGCCGCCAGGTCCTGGGCGTATTCCATCGCGTCCTGGAAGTCCCGGCCGACGAGTTCGACGGTCGCGCCGTACCCGCGGGTGGCGTCGACCTTGGCCTGCGGGGCCGTCTTCGGCATCACGATGGTGGACTCCGCTTCGCAGTTCGTCGCCGCGAGCGCGACCCCCTGCGCGTGGTTGCCCGCGCTGGCGGCGACGAACTCGTCGACGCCGGCCGCGACGTCCTGACTGATCTTGTTGTATGCGCCCCTGGTCTTGAACGACCCCGTCCACTGGAGGTGCTCCATCTTCAGGTAGACCTCCGCGTCGACGAACTCGCCGAGCGACGTGCTCCGTTCGACCGGCGTCCGCTTGACGACGGTGTCGTCGTCCAGTCGTTCGTTCGCTCGCTCGATGTCCTCGTAGGTGATCGGTTTCTCTCTGGTTTTGCTCATGCTGAAATCCTCGTGTATCGGCTTCGATTGGTCGGTTCGGCTATCCAGTAGCTGGCTGGAAGCCGACAGCAATCGTCATCTGATGATCTTGTTCCGGCCGGGGTCGAACAGCGGCTCGTCGCGAACCGTCGCGTCGTACTCCTCCCCCTCGCACGTGATCGTCACCGCGGTACCGGACTCGGCGTAGTCGGACGGCAGGTACGTGTAGACGATGGACTCGCCGACGCTGTAGCCGTAGTCACCCGCCTGCACGTAGCCGACGGTGTCGCCGTCCTTTGTGACCGGGCGACCGCTCAACATGACGTCCGACGAGTCGTCGAGCGTGAGGCAGGCGACCTCCGTGTCGAGGCCGTCCTCGGTCGCCTCGACCAGCGCCTCCTTCCCGATGAAGTCGGTGTCGAGGTCGACGGCGAACGGGAGCCCGGCCGCGAGCGGGTTCACGTCGGTGTCGATGTCGGTCCCCCACAGACGGAAGCCCTTCTCGAGCCGCATCGATTCGAGGGCGCCGCCGCCCATCGGTCGGATGTCCAGGTCCTGTCCGGCCTCCCAGAGGGTGTCCCACAGTTTCTGTCCGTATTCCGAGGGCGTCCAGAGCTCCCAGCCCAGCTCGCCCACGTAGGAGACGCGGAGCGCGATGACGGGAACCTCGCCGACGTACAGCTGTTTGCAGCTGAAGTACGGGAACTCCTCGTTGGACACGTCGGCCTCGGTGACTCGCTGTAGCAGGAGTCGAGAGTCGGGGCCCCAGAGGCCGAGCGTGCACTTCGCGGACTCCTCGATCGTGACCGACACCGTCTCCGGCGCGTGCTCGTCGATCCAGGAGCCGTGGATGCCCGGCGAGTTGCCGCCGCCGGTCGTCACCATGTACTCGTCGTCGTCGAGGCGGACGACGGTGAGGTCGGCGATGATGGTCCCGCCCTCGTTCAGTATCGTCGTGTACCGAACCTGCCCCTCGTCGATGTCCATGTCATTGCTGCAGATCCGCTGGAGGAACGCGCCCGCGTCGGCGCCCTCGACCATGATCGAGCTGAACGTGGTCATGTCGAACAGCGAGACGTTCTCGCGAGTGTGGAGATGTTCGGCAGCCTCGATGGGGGATCGGTTGATCCCCTGCCACCCGTCCTGCTCGGGGATTTGGTCCTCGTACTTCGAGACGAGGTCGGCGTTGGACTCGTACCACTGCGGCGTCTCCCAGCCGCCGCTCTGGTAGAATTCGGCGTCGAGTTCCTGCTGCTGCGCGTAGAACGGGCTGACTCGAAGCCCCCGGTGCTCGTGCGGTTGCCAGCGCGGCTCGACGATGCTGTAGACCTGCTCGTACCGCTTGGCCCCCTTGTCGAGGAAGTAGTCCTTGCTCCCGGCGTGCGGCTCGAACCGGCGGACGTGGATGCCGCTCGTGTCGACGGGGCCCGACGGGAGCCGCGGGACGCCGGATTCCATCCACTCCGCGAGGATCTTGCCGTAGCCGCCCGAGTGCGTCCACCAGATAGCGAGCCCGGTCCAGAGCCCGTCGACGGCGGCTGTCTCGCCGAGGACCGGCATCCCGTCGGGCGTGTAGACGAAGATGCCGTTCTCGGTGACGTCGAACTCCTTGTCCTCGGTGGCCGGGAGGAGTTCGCTGAACGCCTGCTGGGGCGACTTCTCCCGGTCCGGATGCGTCGCCTGCGTCCAGTGCTCCTCGGTGAAGCTGTGGACCGACGCCTGGCTCTCCGCGGAGTTTTTCCCCATGTCGTCGGGGTCGACGACCAGCGACTCGTGGTTGTACGACCCCAGCCCGTAGCCGTCGTCGTGGGTACGGAAGTACAGCGAGTTGTCCTGGTCGCGGCCGACCGGGCGGTCCGGCGGCTTCGACATCGATTCGGTGATGTCGTGGTCGCCGGGGATCTCCAGGCCGTCCGTCGGGTCGTCGCGCTGGTTGGGCACCCCGGAGAGCTCCTCGAGCGGCTCGGTGACGACGTACTGGTGTTCGACGGGCGTGATCGGGAGGTCGAGCCCGGCCATCTGGCCGGTCTGGTAGGCCCAGTTGTTCGTCGCGAGGACACAGCGGTCGCACTCGATGCGGTTCTTGTTGGTGACGACGGCCTGTACCTCGCCGCCCTCGACCTCGATGTCGGTCACCTCGGTGCAGCCGTAGAAGTCCGCGGCGGATTCCTGCATGTACCAGGAGAGCGCTTCGGTGCTGTCGACGCGGCCGTCCGTCGGCGAGTAGTAGCCGCCGAGGATCTCGTCCTCGTTGACGAGGGGCAAGTGCTCGGTGACCTCCTCGGGTTCGAGGAGTTCCGGCTCGGGCAGCCCGTAGGACTCGGCCCACTCGACGCGCCGTTCGAGGAAGTCCATGCGCTCCTCGGAGCGGGCGAGTTCGATGCCGCCGACCTCGGTGTAGGCGCCGGCGTCCTTCAGGAGCCGACTCGTGTAGTGAGCGGTCTTCGTCTGGAGCTTAGACGGCGACGTCTGGAACATGATGCCCGGCGCGTGCGTCGACGACCCGCCGGTGACCGGCAACGGGCCCTGGTCGACGACGGCGACGTCCTCGGCGCCGAGTTCCGTCAGGTGATAGGCGACGCTACAGCCGACCGCCCCGGCACCGATGACGACCGTCTCCGCATGAGATGGGGGAATCTCTGTGCTCATGGTTCTCACACGCCTGTCCCACGGTCGCTCTCATAAGAGCAACGATCACTTAAATAAGGGCCCCGAAAATCGGGGGATCTCACCCCGATATCGGACAAACACACCGAAACCCACGAAACCACATCCTGTTGGATTACTTATCTACGGTGTGCGATGGGGGCGGGTTCCCGACGACCCTCAGGGCAGGTCGACGGCCACGTCCGCCTGGATGGCCGCCGCCTTCACGGTGTTGTGGAGGAGCATCGCGATCGTGAGCGGGCCGACGCCGCCCGGCACCGGCGTGATCGCTGACGCCTTCTCGCTGGCGCTCTCGAAGTCGACGTCGCCGACGAGCTCGTACCCCTTCTCGGTGTCCGCGTCGACGCGGTTGACGCCGACGTCGACGACGACGGTCCCCTCGGAGAGCATCGAGCCGTCGACCAGTTCCGGCACGCCGGCCGCGGCGATGACGACGTCCGCCTGCCGCGTCTTGGCCGCGAGGTCCGCCGTCCGCGAGTGACAGACGGTCACCGTCGCGTTGCCCCCCTCGGCCTTCTGGACGAGCAGGTTCATCATCGGCTTCCCGACGATGTTCGACCGCCCGACGACGACCACGTCCTTCCCCTCCGTCTCCACGTCCGCGGCCGCGAGGAGCTTCTGGACGCCGTGTGGCGTGCACGGTTTGAACCGCGGGTTCCCGGTGGTGAGCCGCCCGACGTTCTCGGGGTGGAACCCGTCGACGTCCTTCAGCGGGTCGATGGTCTCGACGACGGCCCCCTCGTCCACGTGGTCGGGCAGGGGGAGCTGGACGAGGATCCCGTGCACAGCCGGGTCCTCGTTTAGTTCCTCGATCTGCTGGAGCAGTTCCTCCTCGGACGCGTCGGCGGGAAGCTCGACGTGGCTTCCCCTGATGCCGACCTCCTCGCAGGCCCGCTGCTTCATCGAGACGTACGTCTGGCTCGCGCCGTCGTCGCTCATCAGGACCGTCGCCAGTCCCGGCGTGACGCCCGCGGATTCCAGCGCGTCGATACAGGAGTGTAGTTCCGCCTTGATGCCATCAGCGACCTCGTTGCCGTCGATGCGAGTTGTCATGGATGTGAAGTGGAGCCACTGCGAAATCGCGAGCCGTCGGCACCGACGACGTCGACGAACGTCCCGGTCGGTGCGGGGAGAGCGTCGGTCGACACCCGGTGGCCTCGGGACCGGCTTCGCAGTATCCTCGTCTCCCGACAGGCCAGGGAGGCTAATGAATCCAGGTGCTGGCGGCGATACCGCCGTCTCGCGGCGGTGCGAAACACAATCTATCGACGTGCTGTGGTGCTGCCCGAAGGGCGCGCGGCGACAGCGCACGCGAGGAGCGTTTGGGGTCGCCGTCGCTCCGGCAGGGGGGAATCGCGACAGCAGAAAGAGGTCGACGAGCCGTCGATGGGACAGACGAGCCGTCGATGGGACAGACGAGCCGTCGATGGGACAGACGAGCCGTCGATG
>JBDGPU010000052.1:0-14110 GCA_042219525.1 Halopenitus sp. | reverse complement strand
GGACAGACGAGCTGTCGATGGGACAGACGAGCCGTCGTTCGAAGGCCGCAGCCGGCTGGCTGGGCTTCAGTCGAGCAGGGGTTCCTCGCGGACGGTCGCGTCGTAGAGGTCGCCCTCGTAGCGGACCTGCAGGTCCGTACCGGGCTCCGCGTACTCCGGCGGGACGTAGGTGTAGACGACGCACGCGCCGACCGTGTAGCCGTACTCGGCGCTATGGACGTGGCCAACCGGTTCGCCGTCGGCGAGCACCGGGCGGTGCGGAAGGATGGTCGCGTCCTCGTCGTCGAGGGTCAGGCAGGCGACCTTGTGGTCGATGTTGTCGCCGTTGGCCGCGGACTCGACCGCGTCCTTCCCGATGAAGTCGGTGTCGAGGTCGACCGCCCAGCCGAGGTTCGCCTCGTAGGGGTTGTGCTCGGTGTGGAGGTCCTCACCCCACAGCCGGAAGCCCTTCTCGATGCGGAGCGCGTTCAGCGCGCCGTTGCCGTACGGGCGGATGTCGTACTCCTCGCCCGCCTCCAGGAGGTGCTCCCAGAGGCGCTCGCCGTACTCGGAGGGCGTGTACAGCTCCCAGCCGAGTTCGCCGGCGTAGGAGACGCGAAGCGCGGTGACGGGCACGTTCTTGACGAAGAACTGCTGGCTCGAGAAGAACGGGAACGCGTCGTCCGAGAGGTCCACGTCGGTGACCTTCGAGAGGACGTTGCGGGCGTCGGGGCCGGTACAGACCATCGCCGCCAGGCTGGAGGTGGCGTCGTTGACGACGACGTCGTCCGGGGACTGCTCGCGGACCCAGGCGACGTGGTTGTTTCCGACCTCGCGCCCGGTCGTCAGGAGCAGGTAGCGCTCGTCGTCGACGCGGGTGACGGTGATGTCCGCGCGGACGCCGCCCCCTTCGTTGCACATGAGCGTGTACCGGACGTCGCCGACGTCGAGGTCCATGTCGTTCGTACAGAGGCGCTGGACGAACGCCCCGGCCTCGGCGCCGACGACCTCCATCTTGTTGAAGGAGGTCATGTCGTGGAGGCCGACCTTGTTGCGGACGTGGAGGGCCTCGGCGCCCTCGATGGGCGAGTAGTACTTGCCCTCCCAGCCCTCGCGGTCCGGGATCTGCTCGCCGTACTCCGCGAGCAGGTCGGCGTTGGAGTCGAACCAGTGGGGCTCCTCCCAGCCCGCCTCGGCCCACAGCTCGGCGTCGAGCTCCTTGTGGCTGTGGTACATCGGCGTCCGGCGGATGTCGCGCTGGTGGTCCGTCCACACCCACTTCGGGTGCATGATGTTGTAGACGATGCGGTACTCCTCGGCCCCGAGGTCGCGGGCGAAGTCCCAGCTGCCCTCGTGGTCGTCGAAGCGGTTGACGTTGCAGTGGCGAAGGTCGATCCGCTCGTCGCCCAGGCGCGGGACGCCGTACTCCATCCACTCGGCGAGCGCCTTCCCAGCGCCACCGGCGTGGGTGACCCAGATGGCGGCGGCCGTCCAGAGCCCGTCGTACTCCTGGACGGGCCCCATCACCGGCAGACCGTTGGGCGACTCCGCGAACATCCCGTTGTACTTGTGTTCGAGCTCCTTGTCCTTCGTTGCCGGCAGGAGCTCGTCGCTGGCCTGACGGGGGGCCTTGTCCGGGCGGTCCGGATGGGTCGCGTTGTTCATGTGGTACTCGGTGAACTCGTGAACCGAGCCCTGTTCGGCGTCCTCCTCGTTGCCGCCGAGGTCCTGCGGGTCCGGCACGACCGACTCGTGGTTGTACGAGCCGATCCCGTAGGAGTCGCCGTGCGTCCGGAAGTACATCGCGTTGTCCTGGTCGCGGAGGATCGGCCGGTCGGGGCCCGCGAGCAGGCGGTCCGTCTTGTCGCCGGAGACGCTCTTGTAGTTCTCGTAGAGCGGGTGGTCGCTGACGTCGATCCGGTTGTCAGCGAGTTCGTCGAGCGGCTCCGTCATCGTGTACTGGTGCTCGACGGGCGTTACCGGGAGATGGACGTCCAGCTTCTCGCCGAGCTGGCGCGCCCAGATGTTCGTGGCGACGACGACCTCGTTGCAGTCGACGGTGCCGTTCTCGGTGACGACCGCCTGTACTTCGCCGTCCTCGGTCTCGACGTCCTGCGTCCGGGTATGCGGGACGAACTTCGCCCCGCTGTCCATGGCCTCGCGAGCCAGCGCGTCGCAGGCGACGACGCCCGACACCTGCCCGTCGGTCGGGGAGTAGTACCCGCCCTGGATCGCGTCGGTGTCGACGAGCGGCAACTTCTCCGCGACGCCCTCGGGCGAGAGGAGTTCCGGCTCCGGGATACCCCAGGATTCGGCCCACTCGACGCGGCGCTGGAGGTAGTCCATGCGGTCGTCGCTCCGGGCGACCTCGATGCCGCCGACCTCGTTGTACGCCTGGGTGCCGTCGGGATCCTCGAGGTCCGAGTACAGCTCCCGACTGTAGCTGGCGAACTTCGAGAGGACCTTCGATTCGGCGGTCTGGAACATGATACCGGGAGCGTGACTGGAGGACCCGCCGGTGGTGGGTAGGGGGCCCTGGTCGATCACGACGACGTCGTCTCGCCCGAGTTCGGTGAGCTGGTACGCCAGGTTGCACCCGACGATTCCAGCACCGACGATAACGGTGTCTGCCTGGTCCGGCAGGCTATCGTCTGCATTCATACTCGTACCCTGTCAATGCCGGGCAAGCACGGATATAAGTATCGTTCAGCGGGATTTCACCCTTATATTGCCGGATGATTGTCATTTGAAGTTTACCGCGCCCACGGGAGTGCGGTGCCGGGGTGTGAACCACGGTGTGACCGCTCGGCACGTTCCGCGCTCACCAGTTGACTGCCACCGCTCGTCGTTCCGGTCAGTGACGGCGGCAGCGACCGTCGTGGATCGAAACTCAACGTGACGCTCGACGGAGACGTCTCGTGACGCTCCGACGACGACCTCCGGCAGATCGGACGGGTCGTCGACCGGACGGCAGCAGGAGCCGAACCGACGCGACCGGATACAGCGGCCCGTTGCGCTGGGTCCTCCGGGTTTAGGCGCTGGACGAGCCGCGGTCTCGCCCTGTCGGTACCGACAGCCTATTTGCGAGGACGCCGGCATCCACTATCCGGATGGTAGACTCCGTTCCGCTGCAGATAGCGACAGCACTGATAGAAGCGGCAGAAGCGAAAGCCGACGAGATCGAGAATCCGATGGTGATCACGGTGGCGAACAGCGAGGGCAACCTCGTCGCCCAGCACCGAATGGACGGCGCCTGGACCGCCTCCGTGAGCATCTCGCGGAACAAGGCCTACACGTCGGCCGCGCTCGAGATGCCGACGCACGACCTGGCGGAAGCCGCCGAGCCGGGGAACTCGCTCTACGGGCTCCAGTCGACCGACGACAATCGGATCGTCGTCTTCGGCGGCGGGTATCCGCTCGAGTCGGACGGCGAGGTCGTCGGCTCGGTCGGCGTCTCCGGCGGTGCCGTCGAACAGGACCGCGAGGTCGCCGAGGCCGCCGTCGAACGGTGGGCGGAGGTCGGCGAGGCCGACGCCGACGTCGCCGTCGCCGACGACTGAACGCGCGCTCGCGACTGGTGGCTTCCCGTCGTTGAAACGGGCCTTCCCGTTGCTGAAAGAGTCCTTCCCGTCGTTATGAACGGTTGCGCCCGCGGGCGACGGTCCTTTTTTCTGCGGACGCGGATCGGAAACCGACCGCCCAGGATTGCCCGCACTTGCCGGTCCGATCGCTGCTCGGCGAATCCCTGGATCTCCCCCGTCTCACGCAGCGAGACGCCAGGATCAGACGCGACCCGGAACATGACAGCGTCGAAGATGTTCGGGCTTCAATATAAATGGGTTCGCTATTACCCGGGCACGCTTATGGAGATAACACTGTGTGATATTTACTCATGGGGGCAACAACCTCGCTGCAAAAACTCACGCGGTTGATTCAGCGGTACGAATCGGACGGCGGGTGCGTCAAGCGCGTGGAAGCGGAAACGGCCGAGATACAGACGGAGGCGGAGATGAGCGTCACGCTCGACGTCGCCATTCCACTGTGTTCGGACGACGGCTCGGCGTCCACGGCGGCGGAGACAGCAACGGTTACCGGGAACGGCGGCCTGCAGGTCGAGTTCTCGTCGGCCGCCTTCCCGTCACTGGACGACTACGTCTCCGGGGAGACCACCGTCACGCCGGAAGCCGCCCACATCGCCGACGACGGAACCATCGTGACGACCTTCATCGTCGGCTTCGGGGCCGGGACGGACGCGCCCACCGTCGATGCTCGGTCCGGGATCGCGAACTCGGCGGACCTGTCGGCGGACGACTCCGCCCAGGCGGACGGCACGACCGCGGTCGCGTCGGCCGAGACGGCAGCCGCGTCACTCGACGATGACGGTGCGATGACCGAGTCGAGCGGCGGTGATACCGACGTCGCCGGCGAGAAAACGGACGCCACCGCGGACGCGGAAACCGAACTCGAGCGGAAGCTCGCGGCCGCGCGATCCGAGGACGTTCCCCCATACGACGACACGGAGTACCTCCAGTGTCTGTACGACTCGCTCGATACCTTCACCGAGATGGCCGAGCACATCGAAATGGACGTCGCCTCCGAGACGGTGCGGCGATACATGACCGAATCCGGCGTCCATCAGCCGTCGACGTACGATACGACGGATACCGATGACGACGCCGAAACCACCCCCGACGACGCGTCCCCGGAGCCCAGCGAGACGGCCGACGGCGCCGTGGACGACGCCGTCGCAGACGACGAGACCCCCGACGCGGCTGTCGCCGGGGACGGCTCCGCGACGGAGACGCCCGCGGAATCGACGGCGGCGGACGGCGTGGACGACGAACCGACGGACCCTATCGAACAAGTCTCCGACAAACCGCTCGTCGCCGACGGCAGCGGCCTCCCCGACGACGTCGACATCGAGGAGCTGGCGGATGCCCTGGAGTCGTGCATGACGCTCCACCAGATCCAGCGCCGGCTCGGTCTTACCCGCGAGCGGACGCGGGAGGTGTTGAACGAGCTGGACCTCATCGACCTCGTCATGCGGCGGATCTCACACGACCCCGACCGCGAGGTGTCACGTTCGGAGATCGCTGACCGCATCCGAGGGAGCGCAAGTGAGGCCTGCTGAGGGAAAGCGGAACAGACTGCCGGATTTTACGTTAGTATCGTTGTAAGTTTCTTATCAGATCGCAATCACGACGAGTTTCTGCTGAACCCACTGCGAGCCACGTCCCGGATCCGGAGCGTCCGGCCCGTCCGCTCGCCGGCGCGGTCCGTGTAGCGGTTCCGAGCGGGGCTCGACTCGACATCGTTCCGGCTTCCGGCGATTTCGGGGTGCTGCGTGCTCTCTCGGCTCGCCGGACAGTCCGCTGGAATTGTACCCGGTTTATAATTGGGTTCACTATCACTGGTGAACTGTTTTTTGTACCTGGTATAGACATAGAGGTGTATGACAAAGTGGGACACGTCCCAAACGAAAGCAGTGAGTCCGGACATCACTGACGAATCGAACGCGCTGCCGGCGCGATACTTCACCGACCCGGAGGTCTTCGAGATGGAGCAGGAGAAGGTGTTTGGCCAGTACTGGGTGTACGCCGGCCACGCCAACTGCATCACGGAGGCTGGCGAGTACTTCACCCGGACCGTCGGCGAACGCCAGCTCATCGTCGTCCGTGGGCAGGACGGCGAGGTCAAGGCGTTCGACAACGTCTGTGCACACCGCGGGTCGAAGATGGTCGACGACACGCCGATGACGGACCCAGGCAACGCCGGCCGGATCCAGTGTCCGTACCATCTGTGGACCTACGACCTGGACGGCGACCTCGCGAGCACGCCCAAGAGCTTCGAGGAAGCGGGCATGAACCCCGACCTCGAAGACGAGGAGGTCCAGGAGTACGACAGCGAAGAGAACGCCCTGAACGACGTCCACGTCGACACCATCGGCCCGCTCATCTTCGTGAACCTGAGCGAGGATCCGATGCCGCTGGGCGAGCAGGCCGGCGTGATGAAGGACCGGCTGGAGGACCTCCCGCTGGGCGAGTACGAGCACTCGCGGCGCATCGTCTCCGAGGTCGAGTGCAACTGGAAGGTGTTCAGCAGCAACTACTCCGAGTGTGACCACTGCCAGGCCAACCACCAGGACTGGATCAAGGGCATCTCCCTCAACGAGTCCGAACTCGAGGTCAACGACTACCACTGGGTCCTCCACTACACCCACGCCCAGGACGTCGACGACGAGCTCCGCATCCACGACGAGCACGAGGCCCAGTTCCACTACCTCTGGCCCAACTTCACCGTCAACATGTACGGCACCGCCGACGGCTACGGTACCTACATCATCAACCCCATCGACACCGGTCGGTTCCAGCTCATCGCGGACTACTACTTCCGCGACTCGGAGCTGGACGAGGAACAGGAGGAGTTCATCCGGACGAGCCGCCAGCTCCAGGAGGAGGACTTCGAACTGGTCGAGCGCCAGTGGGAGGGGCTCAAGACGGGCGCGCTCTCGCAGGCCCAGCTCGGCCCGAACGAGCACACCGTCCACAAGTTCCACCGCCTCGCACAGGAAGCGTACAACTCGTAACCAGTGCCTCACCCGGCGTCCGCCCCCTTGGGGCCGAGACGACGCTGGCTGCACACCAGACATCCACAATCTACCCATGAGTTCACAAGACCAAGCGCCATACGTCGCCGTCTGCCCGGAGTGCGACGCGACGCGACGGACCGACGAACCGAACGAAGTGATCGATTTCTACCGGCGACATTACCGTGTCACCGGTCACGACGTCGAGATCGACCGCGCAGACCCGGACCACGACGGCGACGTCACGGCCAAGGACCTCAAAGGCGTCGTCAGGCAGCTCGAGGACGAGTACAGAAACGGCGTTCCGATCGGCGTCGTCGCGGCAGCGATGCACCGCCGCGGCCTGTCGGTATCGGAGACGCTGGACGAGATTCACGACGTGCGAATGGGTGGCGGCCTGTACGAACCGCAGGACGACCACCTCGCCGCGTTCTGAGCGCCGACCCCTCGCTTTCTCGCCGGCGACCCGTGCGGCACGACGAGCCGCCCGTCGCGACGGAGAACTCCGACTCGCGTCTCCCCCGACTGGTTCACTATCGCGAGTGGTTCTTCGGTGAATTCGTCCTCCGCGACCTGCACTCGGTGAGTTCGTCGCCAGCAACCTGCACTCGGTGAGTTCGTCGCCTGCGGGAGTCCCGTCGTGACGGCGTCCGACCTGGGAGGGTTATAATGACGTGCTATATCTCGGGTGAATGCTTTTCCCCAACTCTCGTGACTACCGAATGTATGACACAGTGGAACGAGTCGCAGACGCGAGCGGTGAGTCCGGACATCACTGAGAAATCGAACGCGCTGCCGGCGCGGTACTTCACCGACCCGGACGTCTTCGAGATGGAGAAGGACAAGGTGTTCGGCCAGTACTGGGTCTTCGCCGGCCACGCCAACTGCATCAAGGAGGCTGGCGAGTACTTTACTCGCACCATCGGTGGTCGCAACCTGATCATCGTCCGCGCGGACGACGGCGAGATCGAGGCGTATCACAACTTCTCGGGCCGTAAGGACTCGACGCTCGTGGCCGAGACGCCGATGACCGAAACGGGCACCCTCGACACCGACGACCTCGACGAGCTGGACGCGGTCCACGTCGACGCCATCGGCCCGCTCGTCTTCGTGAACCGGAGCGACGACCCGATGTCGCTCGACGAGCAGGCCGGCGTGATGAAGGACCGGCTGGAGGCACTGCCGCTCGGCGAGTACGAGCACGCGAGCCGCATCGTCTCCGAGGTCGAGTGCAACTGGAAGGTGTTCAGCAGCAACTACTCCGAGTGTGACCACTGCCAGGCCAACCACCAGGACTGGATCAAGGGCATCTCCCTCAACGAGTCCGAACTCGAGGTCAACGACTACCACTGGGTCCTCCACTACACCCACGCCCAGGACGTCGACGACGAGCTCCGCATCCACGACGAGCACGAGGCCCAGTTCCACTACCTCTGGCCCAACTTCACCGTCAACATGTACGGCACCGCCGACGGCTACGGTACCTACATCATCAACCCCATCGACACCGGTCGGTTCCAGCTCATCGCGGACTACTACTTCCGCGACTCGGAGCTGGACGAGGAACAGGAGGAGTTCATCCGGACGAGCCGCCAGCTCCAGGAGGAGGACTTCGAACTGGTCGAGCGCCAGTGGGAGGGGCTCAAGACGGGCGCGCTCTCGCAGGCCCAGCTCGGCCCGAACGAGCACACCGTCCACAGGTTCCACCGCCTCGCACAGCAGGCGTACAACTCGTAAGGATTCAGGCGACGCCAGTTCCGAAACATCACTCCCCCGGTTCCTCCCCAGTTGCGTTTCGCCGTGGTTCCCTTTTCGGCCGTGAGTTCATCGCGTAGAGTCTTCGGCAAGATCAGCGACAATGCAACCACGAGCTAGCCATCAGAACCACAGTCACTTGATACGTTATGTGACGCTACGCCGGTGATAGCGGCCGCCGAAACTCAGGTGTGTCAACACTTGTCAGTGGTGCCATTACTAAACGGTGGGCGGGGGAATACACAAGCGTGCAACCCTATCGTCGAGATATCCAGCAGGACATCCAGGAGCTTGGTACAATGCTTGGCGATGTGCTCGCAACGCAACAATCACAGGACGCGTTCGAGGTTGTCGAGGCGCTTCGACAGCAGTCCATTGCGTATCGTGATCAGGAATCGGACTCCCGAGGGCCCATCAGCAGCCAGTTCGATGACCTTTCTCCCGAGAAGGCGACGGTCGTCGCCCGGGCGTTCACGACGTACTTCGAGCTGATCAACTTAGCCGAGGAACGGGAACGGATTCGGTCCCTTCGTGACCAGACGCAGGCTGCCGTCCCGGACGACGGACTCGAGGAAGCGGCGGACGTCCTCGCCGACGCGGACGACGACACCGCCCAGCAGGTGCTGGAAGACGTGCTCATCCAGCCGACGTTCACGGCACATCCCACGGAAGCGCGCCGCAAGACCGTGAAAGCGAAACTTCGGTCGATCGCGGCCGACCTCGAGACGCTGGACGAACACCTGCTCACCGACAAGGAGGAGACGAAAGTGGAACGGGACATTCAGTCGGAGATCACGGGGCTCTGGCAGACACGACAGGTCCGGAAGCGACAGCCGGAACCGTTCGACGAGGCGTTGAACGTGCACTGGTATCTCGAAAACGTCCTGTTCGACGTTGTCAGCGAAGTGTACGAGGAGTTCGAGCAGGTGCTCGGCGAGCGCGTCGATGGGACCGTCGACGTACCGAAGCTGTTCGAGTTCCGCTCGTGGGCCGGCAGCGACCGCGACGGCAACCCTTACGTCACCCCCGAGGTGACCACGCGGACGCTCGACCGACAGCGACGTGTCGTACTCGAGCACTACCGTGACGAAATCAGGGCGCTTTCGGGTGCGCTGAGCCACGACGAAGAACGGATCACACTGGGAGACCAGGTCACTTCGATACTCGACAAGAACCGTGACCGCTTGCCGGGCGTGGCCGAAGCGGCTGCTGAACGCTACGAAGACGAGCCGTATCGCCAATTGTTGAGGCTGCTGCGTGAACGGCTGATCCGGGTCGACGACCCACGCGACGGTGGCTACACCGACGTTGCGGACCTTCGGGACGACCTGACGGCGCTGGCCGACGACCTGCGGCGGAACGACGCGGAGAACCTCGCGGCGACCCACGTCGATCCACTCATCCGGACGGTCGAGACGTTCGGGTTCTCCCTTGCGTCGCTCGACCTCCGCGATCACCAGGAGAACCACACCGCGGCGGTCGCCGAGGCCCTCGAGCAACAGGGCACCGACTACGACGGGATGACCGAAGCCGAGCGAGTCGACTTCCTCACCGAGGCGATCCTGCAGGACGAGCCGATCTTCGACCTGACGGAGACGGCGCCGCTTGGGGACACCGCGACACGGGTGTTCAGCCGATTCGATGCGTTCGCAGACTGGCAACGTGAGTTCGGGATCGACGCCATCGACACCTACTGCATCTCGATGTGCGAGGAGCCGAGCCACGTACTGGAGGTGCTGCTCCTCGCCGACCAGGCGGACGTCGTGGACCTCCCCGAGCACTGTGGCGTGGACATCGTGCCCCTGCTTGAGACGGAGTCCGCGCTGTCCGGGGCTCGCCGGATCATGGGCACACTGTTCGACAACGACGCGTACGCGGCAGCGCTGACAGCCCGGGACGGAGTCCAGGAGATCATGCTCGGCTACTCCGACTCGAACAAAGAGAACGGCTATCTCGCCGCGCAGTGGTCCCTGTACCGCAATCAGACGCGGCTCGCGGAGATCTGTGCGGACTACGACGTCGAGATGCGCCTGTTCCACGGCCGCGGCGGGTCGATATCGCGGGGCGGGGGGCCGATGAACGAGGCGCTGCTCGCGCTACCGAACGAGACGATCACCGGGCAGGTGAAGTTCACCGAGCAGGGCGAAGCGATCGCGGAGAAGTACGCGAACTCGCAGATCGCCGAGCGCGAACTCGAACAGATGCTGAATGCGCAAGTCCGTGCACGGAACGGGGCACTGGAGTCCCCAACGGAACCAGTACAGGACGCCTGGATAGAGGCCATGTCAACGGCGGCGGACGCGGCTCGAGAGTCCTATCGGGACCTGCTGAACACTGACGGGTTTGTGTCCTACTTCGAGCAGGCGACCCCGATCACCGTCATCGAGGAACTCAACCTCGGGTCTCGTCCCGCCTCGCGGAGCGAGGAGCGCTCGATCGAGGATCTGCGGGCCATCCCGTGGGTATTCTCCTGGACGCAATCCCGGTGTATCATCACCGGTTGGTACTCGCTCGCGACGGGGCTGGACGCGTACCTGGACGACGGCGGGGACCTCGAGACGCTCCGCGAGATGTACCAGTCCTGGCCGTTCTTCCGGACGATGATCGACAATGCGGGCCTGGCGCTTGCCCGCACCGACATGGAGATCGCGGAGACGTACGCGGACCTCGCCGATCCCGAGCTTCGGGAGCGGTTCTTCCCTCGCATGCGGTCGGAGTACGAGCGGGCCGGTGAACTGGTGTCCGTGATCTCCGATGGGGAATCGTTGCCGCTGGAGGACTGGTTGGCGGAGAGTCTCAGGCGTCGGAATCCGTACGTCGACCCCCTGAACTACTTGCAGGTGGACCTGCTCGATGCGGAAGACCGGTCCGCGGCGGCGGAACGGACGCTGCGGTTGACCGTGAAGGGAATCGCTGCGGGCATGAAAAATACTGGCTGAGCGTCCGCTCGAACGATGGCCCACCGGCACCCTCTTCGATTCAGCGGTGTGCAACCAGTAGTCCAAAGTTATCATTTTTACAGACAATTTGGTTTTCTGTCCTGTATTCTCACAAAGAGATTGGAAACTACTACTGACAGCCAACCAGTGCCGGGTGATCGGCTGGTGAACGAGACCGGGTGGAGCGAACAGCAACAGACGGACAGTCATTCAATATCGGCACCCTCAGCACCGCTTCGCCGTCTCTGTCTGTTTTCCAGCGTATTGATCCCTCGACTCCGAGAGACAGCCGACGACCGAGATTCGAGTTACTCGGAATACTTCTGTAGAGCGCCCAAAACACCCATTTTTCCCAAATCACCAGCCAGATCGATCTCGCCAACGATGTGGAGGGAGCAACTCCCGGGGACCGTGTCCAGCACCAGGACATCACGAGCAGGTAGAACTATAAGATTATTGTAGATTATAGAATTAGCTCACAATAGGTATATTTTACAGGAGCTGCGCTACCGGCGGCGTCGATCCGGAGTTCCACGACTCGATGTCGGGCCGACCGAAGGGCCAACCGGTTCCCACACGTCCTTAAGACCGGGCCCCGACCCACCATCCATGCCCGAACTTCCGGAACCCGTCATCGGTGACGCACAGACGTCGTCGTTCGCCTGGGACCTCCTCACGGATCTCGCGGACATCGGCAACCGCATGGCCGGCCAGGAGGGGGAGCGCCGCGGGGCCGAGCGCGTCGTCGAGGCCTACGAGGCCGCCGGCCTCCGTAACGCCGGGCTCGACGAGTTCGAGATTCCCGGCTGGTGGCGCGGGAGTTCGTCGCTCTCCGTGTCTGGCCCCGTCGACCGCGAGTACGAGGGCAGCCACGCCGTGATCGCCCTGCCCGGCACCACGAGCGGGACGGTCGAGGCGCCCGTCGTCGACGTCGGCACCGGCACGTACGACGAGTTCGAGGAGCGAAGCGACGAGCTCGACGGCGCCATCGCGATGGCGTCCTCCGACACGCCGGAGTCGCACGACCGCTGGCTCCACCGGATGGAGAAGTACTCGCAAGCGGCCGAGCACGGCGCCGTCGCGTTCGTGTTCCGGAACCACATCGAGGGCGCGCTCCCGCCGACCGGGGAAATCGGCTACCACAACCGCCCCGGCCCGATTCCGGCCGTCGGCGTCTCGAAGGAGGTCGGCGAGCAGCTCTCACGGTTCGCCGAGGAGGCGGAAGATGCGGATGGCGACGGAGAAGGGGAAGGCCCGACCGTCACCGTCGACGTCGACTGCCGCAACGAGGAGACGACCTCCGTCAACGCCGTCGCCGACGTCGGTCCCGACACGGACGAAGCCGTGTTCCTGACCGCCCACGTCGACGCCCACGACATCGCCGACGGCGCCAACGACAACGGCGCCGGCTCGGCGCTCGTCGCGGAGGTCGGCCGCCTGCTGAAATCCGTCGAGGACGACCTCGAAACGCGGGTCCACCTCGTCACCTTCGGCGCGGAGGAAACCGGCCTCTGGGGCGCCTACCACGCGGCGGAGACGACCCCACACGAGGAGATCAAGTGCGTCGTCAACCTCGACGGCGCCAGTAGCTCCCGGAACCTCCGCGTCGGGACGAACGGCTTCGAGGCGATGACCGACACGTTCGAGGCCGTCACGGACGCGTTCGACGCACCCCTCGAAACGGGCGACACCATCTCCCCGCACGGCGACCAGTGGGCGTTCGTCCAGGAGGGGATCGCGGCCGTGATGACCTCCACCACCTCCGAGCAGTCCGGCCGCGGCTGGGGGCACACCCACGCCGACACGCTTGACAAACTCGACTCGCGAGACCTCCGTGACGTCGCGACGCTCGTCGCCGAGGCCGTCTTCCGCTTCGCGAGCGACGACGTCGAGACGCCGCACCGCTCCCGTGAGGAGATCAAGGAGGCCATTCCGGAGGGCTACGTGCAGGAGCTGAAAACCGGCGGGCGCTGGCCGTACGACGAGTAGGGCCGCGTCGCCGTCGACGGTGCCGCCTTTTTAATACGAGAAAGACCGCGTCGCTACCGTCGGAGACGACCGGAAAAGGAAGTCGTTCGCAGTCAGTCCTGATTGCGGTCGCAGACGCCGAGCGGCAGGTCCTCCTGCGTCGGGGTGGCGCCGTCGCAGGCGTCGTCGACGAGGACGGCGACCTGCTCCTCGACGGTGCGGCCGCGGGCCGCCGCGAGGCCTTCGAGCCGCTCGTAGCGTTCCGCCGAGAGCGTGACAGTGTGGTCGGTCATACGTGTAAGTTTCCCGTCCAACACGCAAAAACCCGATCCCCAAGCGAAACACTGCCGCTACTTGCAACGCGTCGTGACTGTTGTGAGAGGTTTTGTGTTCGGACAGTTCTGGAGTTAGTATCGACGTCAGCGAGTTCGGCGTGTGTTTAAAACTGAGTTCGAGCGTCGTCGCCAACGACACCACTCGGCACGCCCAGAAAGCCCCAGCCGCTGAGACGGCCGCTTCGTGCGTGGTTTGTTCGGTTATCGTCGTCAGCGACACCACTCGGCACACCCAGAAAGCCCCAGCCGCTGAGCGCTCGCGCTGCTCGCTGCGCTCCTCACCCGGCTCGCTCCCTTCGGTCGCTCGCCGGGTTGCGGTGCCTGAGACGGAGTCTCAGACTAGCGAGAGCTTCGCTCTCGCGTCGCTTACATCGCAGGGCGTCCCGCTCAGCGGCTGCCCCTTTCAGTCCCACCCGGGAGTGGTGGCCGGGCGTCGCGCGCGACGGTCACCGGGCTAGCGCCGTACGCCGGACAGCCGGCGTGCGGTGCAGCGGCGGTTGCTGTGCTGTCCCGTTGCCGTCGCCGTCGCGGGTGCTGTCCTGGCGGAC